>JAUQXD010000470.1 GCA_030834835.1 Thermoflexales bacterium
TTACTGACAGCTTATTATGAAGCCGACCTAGTCCTGAGCTGTGGTGGCGGAAATTTTTATGCTCACCGCACGCTGAGCATCGCCTATCTCTGGTCACTCGTGACCGTGTGGCTGGCCCTGGCCCTGGGCAAACGGACGATCTTGCTACCTCAATCGATCGGGCCGGTGGCAGGCCGTTTTCAGCGCAGTCTGGCCCGCTGGATATTCAATCAGCCAGTCCGGATTTTGTTGCGCGAACAACGCTCGGCCAAATTTCTGGCTGATCTGGACATACGCCGACAATCGATCGGCCTGGCAGACCTTGCTTTTGCGTTGCCACCTGCCGATGACGGGCCCCGATTGCCCGACGCCAAGGGTGCCCGGTTGCGCGTGGGGGTCACGGTGATCGATCGAGGTGCGCAAGAACGCAGCTTTACTCAGCAAGCGGCTTATGAGTCAATGCTCTCCAGTTTGCTGGTTCAGATTCAACGGGAATATCAGGCTCACGTTTACATTTTTGTGCAGTGTTACGGCCCGACGCCAGATCAAGATGATCGTCATTGTGCCCGACGAGTGTACGACCGCATTCGGGCGCAAACCGATGCCGTGACGCTGATGCCGGACTTTTACGACGCGCTGGACATTCGGGCGGCTTATCAGCAGCTAGACTGCTTGATCGGGACGCGCATGCACACGGGAATATTCGCCTTGAGTCAGGCCGTGCCCGTTGTGCTGATCAGCTATCAACCCAAGGCCACAGGCACGATGGCATTGTTTGACCTGGCGCAGTATTGCCCAGATATTACGGCCGTAACCAGCGATGAATTGCTGGCGCTGGTGCGCCAGATGATCGAGCAACACCCGCAGCTGGCCCAGCACATCACAGCCCGCCTGGCCGAAGTACAGGATGTAATGCGAGGCTGGTCGCGCTGGCTTGAGGCAGAGTCATGACGCGGATTCGTGTCATGCAGTTGGTCACTGGCGTAGCCGTAGGCGCAGAGGTCGGCGGCGCTGAGTTGTTTGGCATTCAATTGGCCCGGTATTTAGATAAGACGGCGTTTGAGCCGATGGTGTGCGGTCTGTGGAGTTATGATTCGCCGCGTGAAAAAGAATGGCTGGAGCGGCTGGCACAAGAGGGAATTCGCGTGCGCCTACTCGCCGCTCCGACCGGCCGGCTGCTGCCCGATGTCCGACAGGCCCTGGACCAATTCTGGCGCGAGGTTGGCGACTTCAAACCGCAGGTCATCAACAGCCACGCCGAGCGCTGTGATGTGTTCAATCTGCTGGCGCACGGACTGCATCCCGTTCGGCCGCGGGCTGTTCGGACTATGCACACCGATCAACAATGGCAAAAGCGACCCTGGGCCGGTTCGATGTTTTTGCAAATCCTATTTCCGCTGACTTTCGATAAGGAAATGGGCATCTCCGATACAACGTGTCGGGCGCTAGATGCGCGCCCCCTGGCACGCTTCTTGCGCAAACGCTCTGTATTGCGCTACAACGGCTTCGATTCCGAACTGCTCAATCGAAGTCAACGTGCTGTTGTCTTCGCGCCAAATCTGACTGCTAATCGACCTCGCATGGGTGTTGTTGGCCGACTGACTTCACAAAAGGGCCACAACGATCTTCTCAATGCGTTGCTACTCGTACGTCGAACCCAGCCGGTTGATTTGCTTATCATTGGATCGGGGCCGCTCGAAGGTGAATTGAGGCAGACAACAATCAATCTTGGCCTGGAGGACTGCGTCCACTTTCTGGGCAGCCGCAACGACGTGATCGATTTGCTGCCACACTTGGATTTGATGGTGTTGCCGTCCTGGTGGGAGGGTTTTCCGACGGTGTTGCTGGAAGCCATGGCGCTGGGCGTTCCCGTGGTCGCGACTGATGTATCAGGCAGCCGTGAACTTGTCAATACCGGCGAAACGGGCCTACTGGTTCCGCCGCACGACATACCGCGCCTGGCATCAGCCATATTAGATCAACTGAGTAATCCGGCAGGGGCACGACGCATGGCACAGAACGCCCGCCGACGCGTTGAACGCTTCACCATTCAATTTGCCGCAGCTGAGTGTGGCGACCTTTATCGGACACTATTATCTACTCAGCTGCGATAGCGCTCATTCGAAATTGACTGCCTGACGCGGAAAACCAAAAGAGGGCGAGCACACTGTACTCGCCCTCTCGGTTACATACTCAAGCCATCAGCGATTACTGAACCGGCATGCTGTTGTAGTCTTCACCAGCGCCGGGGTTCTGCGCGCGGACGATGGCGATGAACTTGGCCGTCGGGTTGTCGGCGTGCGCTTCGATGACTGCGCCGCCACCGAACGTGCCATCCACGTAGTAGCCAAACTGGCCGGTCGCGCCAAGAACCAGGGCGGTGTTGGCGTCAGTGTTGGCCTTTGCAAAACCAGGGATAGTGATCGTCTGCGGATTGCTGCCACCAGCATTCGCGGCTACCGTCGCGCCGTTCTTGTCCTTGAACGTGACCGTCACTTTGATGGCGGTACTTTCAAGGTTCTGAATGGCGATGAACGTGCGCTGCTTGCCACCCACGTTGCTGGCCGCATTGAAATCAGAGTCCTTGGCCCAGCGGACGAATGGCAGAGCCATCTTGCTGGTACCGGCGGGTTGACCCATAAAGGCCGTGAACACGTTTAACGTAGCGGGGGTTCCGGCTGCCAACGAGTTTTGCGCCTTGCCGATGACGGCGATCGGAGCACCCGTGCTTACGATCACGGCAGAGCCAGTGAAGCCGGCCATGGCCGCGCCGCTGCTCGGCGAACAAGTGGTGATGCTCTTCTTGCCACCAGCACCGATCGCGTACGGACCGTCAGTCGTCTTGACTGTGCCATCAGTGTTACGATAGGTCACCACAATCGAGGCGGAGGCCGACAGGCTCGCATTCTGAACCGCATAGAACGTATCGAGGCCAAACTTCTGGCACACGCCAGTCGACATATAGATCGTGTTGGCGGCAGCGCTGAGCGGAATGCCTTCGAAATTAGCCCCCATAGGCTGGGCGGTGTAGTATTCGCTGGCGGCGGCTACGATTTTAGCCGCAGTCGTATTGTCGCTAGCGGCTACGCCCGATACAATCGCTGAGCCGTTGAAGACAGTCGTGCCCGCTGACAGGCCGGTGTTGGCGGGCAGGGACATGTCGATATACTTGGACGAATTGGCCGGGATGGTGTGTGTAATGGTGCTGGCCAACGCGCCCGCGTTGTCGGCATCATAGAAGCGGACCACAGCCTTGACGTCAAACGACTCGGTATTCTGAATCGAGAAGACGGTGGTACGGCCGAACTTGTTCAACAGGGTCGTTGCAACCAGGAACTGGCTGGCAGAATCACTAGACTGGAAGCCATTGGACAGCAGGCGTGACTTGATACCAGCATCGTTCGAGAACTGAACAACCGTGGCCACCAGCGGCTGATCTGACGACACAACGGCATTTCCGCGGAAGCCAGCTGCAATGCCCGAGACATTGCCGATGAAAAGCGAGGTACCCGCGCCAGCCGGCAAAGTTGCGGCCGTGAAGTTGATCGGCGTCCCGTTCCCCTCTGGGTAGAAAGAGAACGTAATGTTCGCTGTAGCGGTCCCAACATTCTGGTAAGTTGTCGATACCAGCCAGCTAGCCGTCTTTGCAGACTGGGCGTAAGCGACACCGACAACCGTCGCAAGCGCCAAGAGTACTACTATCACAATCTTCAAACTTCGACCTTTCAACATGTTTCTTCCTCCTGAATGATTTGTTTGTTTTACTACGTTCCAGATTGTACTCAGGATGAGAGGTATAAGCAATAATTCAATGGTATTATCTTCACTGATCGTCTGGATTAGCTTGGTTCAGTTAAAGTCAATCCCTCGCAATAACCGCTTTATCCCGCGTTGGGACGCGGTTGTGTGGTATAATGCCCCTCGATTTACCCAATCATAACATTAAAGGGGATTATGTTTCATGAGGCGCTTGGAAATTGCTGTTTCATCACTTGTGATTATGTTGCTAGTTTCGTGTGCATCCACACCGCCCACGCCGTCGACCTCTCTAAGCCCCCTGAGTCCCGTAGTTACCCCCGGAGTGGCTCTTAATGCAGTGAGTGTTCGCGTAACTCCTTTTCCAGATAAGTCTGGCTTGGTAGGCAAGGTCGTTGTTTCATCTGGAGCAACAAAATCGCCATTGGGCAAGACGGTGGTGCGTTTGGCGAAGGTCTATTGGAATGCTGAGAAGACTGACGGGGCGGTTGTATTAGATGGTGCTGCCAGCCCCGGAGCGATAACTAATGAAGAAGGCGGGTTTTTCTTCAATAACATTGAGCCGGCAGATTACGCAGTGGTCGTGGGTGAGGTGGAGTCCAGTAGCGTGACCGTAACAAAACCTGACGGCGACGCGTACGTCTTTACCACATCTCTAGGTCAGATTTTGGATGTGGGCGAGCTTGAATTGCCACATGCGCCCTAATCCAGGCGCCTGCTCCGTCACTTCGTGAGGTGTTTAGTTTAGTCGTTAGTCTGAAAGAGATCACATCCGATTACGTCATCACTGAACACATCTAGGCCAAATAGAGAGTTGTCCGTTGATTGGCACGACACTGCTTGGTCGCACGCGAGTATCGTCCGCCTGATTGCTGGCGAAAGCCTGCCCGACAACAAAATGCAATTAGCCTCCCTGCCCCTTTTGACGGTCTAATCAATGGCTGGTACAATGCGTACAATAATTTTGGCATAGTAAAGGAAAACCTCAAATGACTCAGAACCAGACGCCCCTTGCGGGCGTTTTACATGCCCGCCAGTTGCCCGCCGCTCAGCGGGAGGCCGCTCTTCAAGAAGCCAGTCGCCTCCCGAAAATTGTGCTTAACCCGCTGTCCATCAGCGATGTCGAGTTGCTCGGCAACGGCGCATACACACCGCTCACCGGTTTCCTCAACAAAGCCGATTACACCAGCGTCGTCGATACGATGCACCTAGTCAACGGCAGTGTATGGTCGATTCCGATCACGCTGCCCGTCGATCGCGAATTCGCCGACTCGATCAAGGAAGACCAGCGCGTGGTCCTCACTGAACCCGATGGGCACATCCTGGCGATCGTGACCGTCGAAGAGAAGTTCGACTACGATAAGAAACGCGAAGCCCGCGAAGTCTTCCGCACCGAAGAAGAGAAGCACCCCGGCGTGGCGCGATTGTATCAGCAAGGCGATGTGCTGCTCGGCGGCCCGATCGAGGTGATCGATTTCCCCG
>JAUQXD010000471.1 GCA_030834835.1 Thermoflexales bacterium
ACCCGATCACGCCGACGATAATGCCGAACAAGAACCACGCCGGGGCAAACCAGCGCGGCGTCCGCGAGCGCGCCTGGGGTGCGCTATCATCCACCTCTTCAAATTGCTCAATGCCATCATCAG
Organism: Thermoflexales bacterium; assembly: GCA_030834835.1. GTDB lineage: Bacteria > Chloroflexota > Anaerolineae > Fen-1058 > Fen-1058 > JAGOBP01. Next base: position 124 of record JAUQXD010000471.1, read on the forward strand.
CGTTTTGGACTACGTCCAATACTTGCTCTTCTTGCTCACTCACAATTCACTCCTTGTCTTCACTGCTAATAAGTACGTGCATCCATTATAACCGGGTTTCATTTTCTCAATCAGTCGCGTGCCCGACGAAAAGGCCGCAGCAGCAGCCACGTCACGCCGAACGCCGCCACCATCACGGCCAGCGCACCCGTCAACTGCGCCGACATTTGCCCCGGATCATTCTGCAAGTTCGCGGCGGCAAACAGGCCGGTGATGCCTTGCCCGCCGACGCCCAGATACTCGGCCACGCCGATGCCGTTCCAGCCTGCGCCGTACGCACCATCGGCCAACAGACCCGCCGCCAGCATCGACCACACTCCTGCAAGGCCCGTCATGGCGACGAAGCCGCTGGCGTCATCCAACTTCAACCAGCGCGCGACTACGTGCAGCCCGATCGGTGTCCACAGTCCCGCCACCGCCCCGATCGCCAACGCGGCCCCCGTCGGCACGAACGCCGCACCCGCCACCGCCGCAATCAGTCCGCCGATGAGGCCGCGCGCGGCCAGCGAGGCATTCGGTCGTCCCGTGGTGAACCAGCCATAGGCTGTGGCGATGACGGCGGAGGTCGCGCCGCTCAACAGCAGATTCGTGGCCGCCAGGGCCAGATCGATCGATCGGTTGGTGAGCAGAATCGGATCGGTGGTTAGCCACGCCAGCCACCCGATGGCGAAAACGATCGCTCCGAAGATCGATTTGAGCGGCGAACCATCACTTGCCTGATCGGATGTGCGCCGCACATCCGTGCGACGTACCCGCAGCGCCAGCAGCGCCGCCAGCGTGATGAAGCCCGCCGCGGTCAGTGTCGTCGCCGCGCCCGCCAGATCGACGAAGCCGTGACCAAATTTGGCGTCGTTGCCCAGCATGAACAGCCAGCCGCCGCCCCACGCCCACGCATTGAGGATCGGCACGAGCACACCCGCCACGAGGATGGTGATGATCGAGATCGTGATCAACCGCGCGCGATCGGCCAGCGCCAGCGCGGGAATCAGCGCGGCCGTCATCACGAGGGGCAGTTGATGCAAAAATAACGTGAAGAGCAAAGCCAGATCGCCGGGCAGGGTGGATTGCGCATTAAGCAGATAGCCTTCCACGCCGACGACGCCCCAGTTACGGCCGGCTACGCCCGCGACGGGCGACCACATCCGATCGAGTCCGCGCAGGCCGCCGGGCACATCGGGCCGCAGGCCCATGCCGCCGAAGTTGAAGGCGAAGCCGATCACGGCATAGGCGATCACGGCCAGCGCTATGACCCAGACCGTGGTGGCCGCTTGCCGCCGCACGCGTTCATCATCCCAGCTGCCCCACGCAATGAAGGTTATTCCCAGCGGCAGGCAGTAGGCGATGATGATGGGTGCAATGTCCATGAGTGGTTGGCAGGTGACGGGTTATGAATGAAAGCGGGGCAATAATACCAGATGCAGAACGAAGTCACAAACGCGCCTTCAAGACCTCGGAGGCTTTCAGAGACGGCCAACCCTGTCGTTAATGCTTCAAAACCTCCGAGGTCTTTGCCGAGATTGTCGAATTGATATGGCGCGGCTATAATCAGCGCACACCACAAGGGGAGCGCAGCATGAGCTTTGCGATCGGCGAGCAAGTTGGCCCGTATCAAATCATGGCGCAGCTGGGCAGCGGCGGCATGGCGACCGTGTTCAAAGCCTATCATGCTGCGCTCGATCGCTATGTGGCAATCAAGGTGCTGCATCCCGCCTTCAAGCAGGACCCCAACTTCCTCTCCCGCTTTCAACGTGAAGCCCGCATCGTCGCCAGACTGGAACATCCGCACATTGTGCCGGTCTTTGACTTCAGCGAGGCCGGTGGTCAGCCGTATCTGGTGATGCGCTTCATCGAAGGCGAGACGCTGAAGGCGCGTCTGGCCGCGCGCGATCTGTCATTGGACGAGGTGCGCCGTGTGATCAAGCCGGTCTCTGATGCCCTGGCTTACGCGCACGGGCAGGGCGTTTTACATCGCGATGTGAAGCCCAGCAACATTCTGCTCACGCCTGATGGCGGCGTCTATCTGGCCGATTTCGGCCTGGCTCGCATCGCGCAGGCCGGTGAATCGACGCTGTCGCAAGATTCACTGCTGGGCA
>JAUQXD010000472.1 GCA_030834835.1 Thermoflexales bacterium
CAACAGGTGGCGATCCTGGTGGAATGGGCCGACGCCACTGAGAACGCTTCGACGGTGCGCGTGCAGGATTTTCGTGATGCGGTGGCCGTGCAGTTTCCGCTGGTCGAGGGCGAGCCGTTCATCTGCATGGGCCAGGCCGACGGCAACGTCAACGTTTGGCACTGGAAGGCCGACTGGCAGGCGGATATTGCCGCGCGGCAGGATATGGAAACTGTCTATCCCAACATCAATGTCGATCAGTATCCGTTTGCGAAGACGGCTTTTCCCGCCCCAAGCGACTATGCCGATCCCAGCTACGTCCCGGCTTTGGCGGCGGGCAATTCGTTTGCAGTCGTGCACACGTCGCCGGTTGAAAACCTCATCGCGGGCGGTTTCGGCTCGTTGACCACCCTGCCCCCGGACGATCAACCGGTACAGGGCCACGGCGTTTATGCCGATGGCAAGTGGCGCGTGATCTTCAGCCGCGATCTGACAGCACTTAGTTCCGACGATGTGAAGTTTGAATCCGGCAAGATTTATCCCATGGCGATTGCCGCGTGGGATGGCGCGAACAATGAACGCAACGGCCAGAAATCGGTGTCGGCGTGGATCGCGCTGAGTGTGAGCCGCACGCCAGCTGCAAAGCCAGAAGCAGTCGTGACTTCGGCGCCGCCGATCGATCTGGGTCTGCTGTCGATCCTGCTGTTGTCGATCGTCGCCATCATCACGGCGATCGGCGTCTCGATCGGCTGGCGCGTCGAACAGAAACACTGGTAGGAGAATTGATAGTGTATCGTCTGCCGCCCGTCTTCCGCTGGCTTACCGTCGCCGCTGTGATCGATTGGTTGATCGGGCGCACGTTTACCCGCTCAGCCATGTTCATGCCGAAGTCGCCGTTCATGATCGCGGTCTATCAGGCTCTGGGCGCGATCGGGCAGGTGGCGCTGACGCTGACGAGTTTGCTGGCTATTATCGCCGTGATCTGGATCGCGTGGCGCGAACGACGACATGGCCTCTGGCCGCTGCTGTTGATCGCGCGCGTGATGCTCAGTCTGGGGTTGATGTTCGTTGCAGCGACCGGCTGGCTGCGGGTGATCGATCACGCGGTATCGTTGCTCATCGTCAGTACGCTGCTGGCAAGGCTGTGGCGCACTACGGCGGCGCACATTGATAAAGTCATGTGGTCGTTACCGGGGTTGGCGCTGTTCTGCGGGGTGCTCTATCAACTGCTGCCCGCGCTGGCCGAAGCGCTGAATCTGTCCGCAACACCGGCCTGGGCCAATGTGATCTTCAATCTCGGTGAGCTGCTGATCGTGTTGAGTCCGATCGGGCTGGCGTGGATCAATCGGGCGCACCTCAATCGAAAAGCCTGCGCACTGGCGATCATCCCCGCATTGCTCTTCGCGCTGGCCCACTTTGCCAATCCAGCCATGACGGGCATCATCGCGATCTGGTCGATGGGCCTGACGTTGTACCTGCCGTGGCCGCTGTATGCGATGAGCCTGTGGCTGTTTGGCGCTCTGGTGATCGGCTCGTTCGGGCGGCGAGAATCAATCGGCTGGGCGCTGCTACTATTGGCGGCGAGTGGCTATACGCCGCAGCTCAGCACGCACCTGTTTATCGGCCTGATCGCGATGTGGTTGATGAGGCCCACACATGCCGCTAATGAGACACAGCAGACGGCACTCAAGTTATTGCGACACAACGCGGGCGTTATGCCATAGCAGCGGCCCAAATCCGCATCGCCAGCGGATCAATCGTAATTTCGATGGAGTGATACTTGTCGATCATGTTAGGTCCCTTTCCGAATGAGCCAGACGTTCCACGCCCGGCACCGATTGATTCGAGATTTGTTCAGGTGAGGCCGTTATAAGAATCGGTGAGTCACTGAGGCTGTCGCTGGCTTGATTTGAAACGAGTATAGCCAAATCCGCCCTGAGTGGCTTCAAAAAGCATTCAATAAGCATTCAATTTCCATACGAATTTCGAGTAGCAAGCCGATTGATGGATTCGTCTACGCGGAATGCGAGTCAATCGAGCGGAGAAAGGCGGCGAGCAAACCATAATTACAGGGGCATCTACCTGGGGGCAGAACTGGAGCGGCACACCTGATTAGACGGCGAGGGAAGTCATCGATGCCTCTCTGCCAACCACATGTTTATCGGCAACGGATCAGGCAGATCGTGAAGCGAGGGCACAAGGTTTATAACGAAATCGCTCTTGCGATCGGAGCATTTTTTCGCTATAATCTTGTTCACCAAATCTATACGCAACAGTTACTGATGAACAACAGCACGTCAGGTTAGCTGAAAACAGTGGCCTGACAGTCAAACGTATACGAAACAATTTTGTCACTCATAACCCGGAGGTCACAGGTTCGAATCCTGTCCCCGCTACTGGTAAACACCGTAGACCTTCGGGCTACGGTGTTTTTGTTGGCCCGACGGTCTAAGGTTCGCAAACCTATCCAAAATGGAGGGTTTTTCGATGAACCGTAGACCGTCAGGCTCCTTGCTTCTGTCCAAGGCTATTTCGGGCTTTTTGCAGTACAAAGCCGCCGAAGGCCTCAGCCCCAACACACTCCGCAGTTACGAACACGACCTCAAGTTGTGGCTGGAATACACGACCGATACGCCCATCAATTGGCTCAAGTCGCCGAAAGTCCGTGACTTTTTCGTGTGGCTGCGCACCGAGTATGAGCCGCGCCGCATCACCGGCGACCGTCGGGCTTTGTCGGCGAAGACTGTACGCAATATCTACATCACCCTCTCCGCCTTCTTCACCTGGGCCGTTCGGGAACTCGCGGTGCCCAATCTTATGAAAGACATCCCCGCGCCCAAGTTTGAAGAAGCGCCCGTCGAGCCGTTCACCAAAGAACAGATCGAAGCGCTGCTCAAGGCGAGCGAATCCTGCAAAGAAGCCCAGACAACCGATCGCCGCAAGTTTACGATGCGGCGCGCCACTGCACGCCGTGACCAGGCGATCATCCTGACGCTGCTCGATACGGGTCTGCGGGCTTCGGAATTGTCGGCGCTCAAAGTCGGTGACGTGGATTTGAAGTCCGGCAAAGTGCTGGTCAAACACGGCCGCCTGGGCGGCGCGAAAGGCGGCAAAGGCCGCACGGTGTATCTGGGCAAAGCCGCGCGCCGGGCCGTCTGGCGCTACCTCGCCGAACGGGCCGATGGCGATGACGTCGAGGCGCCGTTGTTTCTCGTCAAGTATGATCGACCGATGAACAAGAATGCCCTGCGTCTGCTGATCGTGCATCTGGGCGAGAAGGCCCAGGTATCGAAGTGTCATCCCCATCGGTTCAGGCACACGATGGCGATCACGTATTTGCGATCGGGTGGCGATGTGTTTACCTTGCAATCGTTGTTGGGCCACAGCACACTCGACATGGTTCAGCATTATGCCCGCTTGGCCGAGATCGATGTGGAACAGGCGGCACATCGGCGAGCGAGTCCAGCTGACAACTGGCGACTGTAGGGCGACCGAATACGCCGCTTCGTCAATGTGCAGCATCTTGATGAAGCGGCGCTTCATTTGGTCATCTCCCGTGCTATGGCGATCAAAGCCTCAGAAAGTTGCGCCTTCGACAGGGTGCTGATGAAAGTCGCCAAATTGCTATCGGAAGCCGAGTCGCGCGTTGGCGCAGTTGTGAGATTAGCGATTCGCTGCCGGACCTCATTGCCAAGTAGTGGGGCATAGATTCCGTCGGTGACACGGATGTCCTCATGCATGAGGTTCATGCTGACGGCCTTGTAGTCAGCCATCGTTTTCGCGTGTTGCAATGCATACACGGCATGACCATGACGGAACTTGTGCGGCGATTGCTCTGGCAGACCGGCTGTTTCAAACAAATGCCGCGTGCGCTTGGCAACAGCCTGATCGCGATTCGCGCCGGGCAGATCAACCGACAACACCTGCTCACCCCAGCGACTTACGACCGGCGCATACCATATCGCCGTGGACGGCAGTTGGGCGCGAACGATGGCATCCCATGTTTCAACCACCCGCAGCAACTCAGGAATGTCGAGTAGATAGGTCGTGGCTGATTTGCCATTCTTCGTCGCCACGCCCAGCGTCGGCCATTGTTTGATCGTGCGGCTGGGGAGATCGACCGCCGCCGCTGTCCTGACCAGTGGCCTGCACGCGCGCATTTAGCTGAGCGAACTGTTGCAGCAGCGCCCTGTCTGATTCACCCGCAAAGGCGCGGACCGTGATGTGCGTCTTCACGTCGGGCTAAGCAGCGACGAAGGCTTGATCAAGATCGGTGCTGAGGCGGAAAGCCGGTTGATGCAGTCCAACCCAACGCGCGAAGTCCAACGCGGCGACACGCGCTGTCGTCGCGTTGTTCATTCGCACGATATA
>JAUQXD010000473.1 GCA_030834835.1 Thermoflexales bacterium
GCGGGCGCGGTGACGCCGATCAAGACGTCGCAGGAACTGCGCCGCCCGGATGGCCTGAAGGTCATCGGCCTCGACATGCTGGCGACCGGCGAAGGTGGCGCGGGCGGCATGGCCGTCATCACGGTGCAAGGTGATCAGGCGTCTGTGCGGCGGTTGCCGGCCGGCCTGGATGGCGTGGCGACCTTTGCGTTCTACCAGGGGAGCGCCTGGTTGGTGGAGAACCATGCGGATCATTTCTGGGATCCAACCAACGCCGGACCTGAGGCCAACGCACCCTTCAGGATTGTGGAAGTTCCGCTCGATTAGCGGTAGCTGATTTACTTGCTGTATAGATTAGCGTGCATTTCAATTTGGGGGCAGACGTAAGACCGCATTCTTCGACTAAGCGGCGGGCGCACGCTCCGCGTGAGCGAAACACAGTGCAGTCGGATGACGCCCGCCGCTTAGTTCGGAATGCGAGGCTTGCCCCAAAAGTGAAATGCGCGGTATAGATTGACCACCTTGACAAGGAGTGACCTAAAGGCTGAGAATTGGGTATCAAAACTAGTGATAGGTGGTGGCAAATGTCTACATACGAATCGGTACGTCTCATGAATACGATCCTGACTCTTTATTACATGGAAGAACTGACGCAGGCGGACATTGCGCAACGTTTAGGCCTGTCCACCGCGAAGGTGAACCGCCTGCTCCAGCAGGCGCGTGAACTGGGCTACGTCAATATCAGCATTCGGACCCCCTTTCAGCAACTATTTGACCTCGAAACCCGACTGAAGGCCGTCTTTGGATTACAGGAGGCGATTGTTATTCCAGCCGTAGGAGATACCAGCCGGTCGATGTTGAATGCCCTCGGCACGGTGGCCGCAACTTTTCTTCTGGAGCGTTTGCACGACGGCGATGTGTTGGCGATCACTCCCGGCACGACCGTTCAGGCAGTCGTCCAGTCGATTGATACCACGCGCCGATACCGGATTCAAGTCGTGCCGCTCCTGGGAGCGATCCAGGGCCCGATCGAATCTGACATGAACTATCTGGCGACCAATCTGGCTGACAGGCTGGGTGGCAAGTCGTACCAGCTCCACGCGCCAGCTTTTGTAGAAACCCGGGAGCACTGTGAGATGTTGCAATCGATGTCGCCGGTCAAGGACATCCTGGATATTGCGCGCCATGCCAACACTGCGCTCCTGGGCATTGGCACGGTGGATGCTGACGTCTCGCGTTTTGTCCAATTCACCGCCCTATCCGCCGAAGACCTAAGACACATCGCCGAGGACTGCGGGGGAGTGGGCGAAATTGGGGCCCATGTCTATAACGTCGAGGGCCAGGCGTGCGGTAAGGAATATGCCGATCGGGTCATCGGGTTAACCCTGGACGAGATCCACAAAATCCCCTATCGAATCGGCGTGGCTGCCTCGGCCGCCAAGGCCCTGCCCATCTATGGTGCGCTGCGGGGCGGCTATCTGCATGCCCTCATTACCGACGAGGCGGCCGCGTGCGGTGTGCTCAAACTCTTTGATGAAGGCTTTCGAAAAACATCATAACGGATTGGAGAACCATCATGCTTTTAGAACAGCTGCGTGAAATTGTCTGGAAATGCAACCTGGAATTGCCTAAGAATGATCTGGTCAAGATGACCAGCGGCAATGTCAGCGGGCGCGATCCGGAAACTGGATTGGTCGTTATCAAGCCCAGCGGTTACAACTTTGAGGAATTGACGCCCGCGCATATGGTGGTGGTGGCCCCTGATGGACGAGTGGTCGAAGGGAATCTCAAGCCCTCGACGGATACGGACACACACTTGTATGTGTATGCCCGTCGGCCCGATGTGTTTGGCATGGTCCACACCCATTCACCCTATGCGAGTAGCTTTGCGGTATTAGGACAGCCCATTCCCGCCTGCCTGACGGCCTCAGCCATGCTCGGTGGCGAGATTCCGTTGGGCGGGTACGCGCCCATCGGTGGGGCCGACATTGGCCAGGAAATTATCAGCAAGATCGGCCGGTCGCTGGCCATCGTCATGCAGAATCACGGTGTCTTCACCATCGGCTCGTCGCCGCAGCAGGCCACCAAGATGGCGGTTGAAGTTGAAGAAATCGCCCGGATTACGCATCTGGCGATGCTGCGCGGGAAACCCATTCTACTCACGCCGGATCAGATCGATTACAGGGTGGACTTATATCGGAATCAATACGGCCAACGCT
>JAUQXD010000474.1 GCA_030834835.1 Thermoflexales bacterium
CGACGCCGCCACCCCCGCTGCGATTATCGCGCACGGTCAGACGAAAGACCATCGCCCGCGTGATGTTGGGCAGAATCTCACCAATGGTCGTCGTATTGTTCACGATGTCCGACCACTTCGGGAACGTGCGGGCCGGACTGGTCGTCGCGAGGAACGATCGAAAAAACGGCGGATTGGTCGGGTTGTTGGGCGCGCCCGCTGCGCCCAGATCGTACTCCTCCCAGTCATAAGTCAACGCATCACCATCGGCATCCGTCGCCGAACCGGTCAGCGTAAACGGCGTCTGCGCCGGAATGGTATAGCCTGCGCCCGCCTCGGGCACGGGCACGGCGTTGCCCGTGTTGGTGATCACGGCGCAGGTGTTGCCCTGACCCTGTGTGGTATAAGCCACGATCTCGTCAAAGCTCTTGCTGTGAAAATCGTCGTCGCTGTGCGGCTGCAAATCCTGCGCGCCGCAGATGCCGGCATAGGCCATAATCGTCGAGCCGCTGCCCGGTTCATACGCCGCCGAGGCGGCGCGATTGCCGCTGCAACTGCCGGCGTTGCCGTTGAAGGTGTGATTGCCGCCAAACTGATGGCCCATCTCGTGCGCCACGTAATCGACATCGAACGGATCGCCTACCGGGCTGGAGGTGCCCGTTTCACCGCGCGCCTTCAAGCCCGATCGACATGGCACGCCCAACGCCGCCAATCCGCCGCCGGCCGTGCTGAAGACGTGGCCCACATCGTAGTTGGCCGAGCCGATGACGGAGTCCAGCGTGGCCTGATTCTCGTTGAGCAAAGATGACGGGCTGCCATTCGTGTACGGATCTTTGGTTGAATCCGTGTAGATGATGAGATCGTTATTAGCGACCAGGATCATGCGCACGGCGACTTCCCGCTCGTAAATGCCATCCACCCGATTGACCGAGGTAACGACCGCGGCCAGTCCGGCCTGCACGGTGCCGCCCTGAAAAGCGGTATATTCGCCGGTCGCGCCCACCGCTAATCGATACGTGCGCAGCTGCGTGCCCACCGGCGTGTGCGGCCGCTGTGCGATCAGCGCGGTAATCTCCTGGGCGCGCACCAGATCGTCGGCCGACGGTCCGCCCTCGCTAAAGGTCTTGGGCGTCAACGGTGTGAAGTCGCGCGTGTCGTAACTGATGTAGTGCGTGGTGTCGTTGCGGCTATACGGATCGATGTAGGTCGTGCCGTGCGCGGATAAGATCATCGCGTGGAAGCCCAGCGGCGTCCGATCGAAGCGCACCGTGGCCGTCGGGTCGTCGAGGCCCTGCCCCGCATACGTCTTGATCTCAGGATACTTCGCGGTTAAGGCCGCTTCCATGATTGGTGACTCGACAATACTGAATCGACCCAGCGTGCCATCGGGCAGCGGGAGGCTCATTTCCAGCGGCGAAGACTGCGCGGCTGCGCTGCCTTCCAGCGGGGCCTTCGCCAACAAAGTCCGCAGGGCCGTTTGATTCAAGGTCACGACGCGATAGCGCGCGGGAATGATCAACCGCTCGCCGCGCACGGCGATGGAACGTTCGGCCACATCCGTCCAGAGTGCATCCGATGTTGCGGCCGAAGTTGCCCCGACCAGTATGGCCAGCATCAACAACGTCGCCAGCAAAGTGATGATGCGGCGCGACATGCGGCGCGACTTGCGGCGCGATTTCATGCCCTGATGTGTTCCCGATATATGACGCATATCTTTCTCCTGAATGAGTGTTTGCTGTTCGATTAGTCGCGGGCCGACGGCCACGGTTGACTGCGCGCCAGCACGTCGATCATTTCCGCGTGAAACAGGCCGTTGCTCGCCACGACCCGGCCCGACCACTGACGCACCGGCGCGCCATCGGGTTCAGATGTTTGTCCGCCGGCTTCGTTCACCAGCAGCACACCTGCCGCCATATCCCACGCATTCAACCTGAATTCCCAAAAGCCATCCAGTCGTCCGCAGGCCACGTAGGCCAGATCGAGCGCCGCGCTGCCCACGCGCAATACAGCCTGTGATTGCACAAGAAAGTCCGCAAATTGCTGTGTGTTATTGATGGGATTCGTGCGCCGATCGTAGGGGAAGCCGGTACACAACAACGCCCGATCGAGCAGCGGCGTCTTCGAAACATGTATCGCCCGATCGTTCAATTGCGCCCCCTGCCCGCGCCGGGCCGTGAACAGTTCATCGCGCAGCGGGTCGTACGTTACACCCAACTCCAGCGTATCGTCAACCAGCAGCGCCAGCGTCACACAAAACGCCGGAAAACCGTGCGCGAAATTGGTCGTGCCGTCCAGCGGATCGGCGATCCACTTGAAGCGCGACGTCTGATGATTTGCGCCGCTCTCTTCCGACAAGATCGCATGATCGGGATAGGCCGCGCGAATCCGATCGAGGATCAATGTTTCGGACGCCCGATCGGCCTCTGTCACCAGATCGATCTCGCCTTTGTATTCCGCCGTCACGCCGCGCTGGTAATAATCGCGCAACAACGCGCCCGCCGCGCGCGCCGTCTCTGTTGCGAAGTCAAATGCTTTGTCCAGATTCATCACAAATTACCTCACATGAAAAAGGGTCGGCAATTGCCGACCCCCGTCGATTTGTCATTCCAAGTCCGAAGCACGAGGACTCTCAAAACTACATGCTGCTCACTGGCTTCTTTGAGACCTTGACTATATCGCCGTCTACTTCCACCGCATACACTGGAATCGGCACGACGGCCGGCAGCGACAACGCCCGGCCGGTGCGAACATCAAAGCGCGCGCCATGCCGCGGACACTCGATGGTGTGTTCGTCGAGTTCGCCCTCGGCCACGGGACCGTCGTCGTGGGTGCAGACATCTGCAAAGGCAAAATACTCGCCCTCGATCAACGTCACACCCACGGGCGCATCGCCTACGCGCACGACCTTGACCTTACCCTCTTCAATCTCACTCGTCTTCGCTACCGCCACAAACTCACTCATTGATCATTGCTCATTGAAAATTGCTAATTGTTTTATTCTTCATCTTCGCCCGGCCAGCCGCGCACGCCGTATGCCCCGGCCTTCAATACCTTCAGCGACAGCAGCGCGCACTTTAAGCGTACCGGCCCCAGCGGAATGCCCAGCAGATCGAGCAGGTATTGCTTGTCGATCTGCTTCACTTCGTCCAGCGTCTTGCCGATGATCTCTTCCGTCAGCATCGACGCCGACGCCTGGCTGATCGAGCAGCCGTGGCCCGTGAAGCGCGCATCAGCCACGCGGCCCTGATCGATCTTCAAATCGATCTGAATCTCGTCACCGCACACGGGGTTGCTGTCCTCGTAAGTGATGTCGGGGTGTTCCAGCGTGCCGAAATTGCGCGGGTTCTGATAGTGATCGATGATGTTGTCGCGATAGAGGTCTTCCACTTGAGTTGCCTTGTTGTGAAGTGCATGTGCGCCTGAGCGCGGGAATGATACCACGTGCGCCATCGGTTGCAAACCGACGGCTAACAGTGCCAAACCCGCGGCGCGGGTTTTCAGCTAATGGCCGTCGGATTCCATCCGATGGCCTACCGCTTGAAAATCGCTTTGGCCTTATATAGCCCGTCCACCAGTTGATCGATCTCCTCGCGCAGCGTGTAAATGTAGAACGACGCGCGTGACGAGGCCACAATGCCCAGTTTCTGGTGCAGCGGCTGCGCGCAGTGATGCCCGGCGCGAATCGCAATGCCTTCGTGATCGAGGATATCGGCCAGATCGTGCGGATGGATGTTGTCCAGCGTAAACGTCGCCACACCGCCGCGCCGATTGGCATCGTCCGGCCCGATGAGCGTGAGGCCTGGAATCTCGCTCAAACGCTCCAGCGCATACGCGATCGTTTCATGCTCGTGTGCGCGAACCGCGCTCATGCCCAGACCGGCCAAATAATCGACGGCCGCCCCCAGCCCGATCGCTTCCGCGATGGCCGGCGTCCCCGCTTCGAACTTCCACGGCAGTTCGTTCCACTCCGCGCCCTCGAAGGTGACCTTGCGGATCATATCGCCGCCGCCCATAAACGGCGGCATCTCTTCGAGTAGATCACGCCTGCCCCATAGCACACCGATGCCGGTGGGGCCGCACATCTTGTGACCGGAGAACGCCATGAAATCGCAATCCAGCGCCTGCACATCGGTGGGCAGATGCGGCACACCCTGCGCGCCGTCAATCAGCACTAACGCGCCCATCGCATGCGCGCGTTGGATTACTTGTTCGATCGGCATGATCGTGCCCAGGACATTGGACATCGACGCGATGCCGACGAGCTTCGTTTTCGACGTCAACATCGAATCCAGCGCCGACGTGTCCAGATAGCCGTGCGCATCCACCGGCAGATAGCGCACGATCGCGCCGGTTTCTTTCGCCACCATTTGCCACGGCACGATGTTGCTGTGATGCTCGGACTCGGTCAGCAGCACTTCGTCGCCGGCGCGGAGGTTGGCCCGGCCCCACGTAAACGCCACGAGGTTGATCGATTCGGTGGTGTTGCGCGTGTAGATGATCTCGCGGCTTGATTTGGCGTTGATGAACTTAGCGATCTTCTTGCGCGCGCCCTCATACAGGGCCGTCGCTTCTTCGCTCAGCGTGTGGACGCCGCGATGCACGTTGGCGTGCGTCGTGCGATAGTAGTCGTTCATCGCCTCGATCACGCACGTGGGCTTTTGCGACGAGGCAGCGCTGTCCAAAAACACCAGTGGCTTATCGTGTACGCGTCGTTGTAGAATCGGGAAATCGGCTCGAACCTTCGCTACGTCCAGCGTTGAATTCATATGGTCACCAGAATCGATCCACGAAGGACACCAAGACACACGAAGATTTTTTCGTGAACTTCGTGCCCTTAGTGGATCAAGAATTTGCAATCATTTGTTCACGCTCGCGCTTGCGGACGGCCGCGCGGAAGGTATCCAGCGACAGCGTCGCGCAGCGGGTGCGCTGCTGCACGATCTCTTTGCCCAGACCGTCCATTAACTCGGCGTGGTCAATCGCCAGCGCTTCGTCAAGTGTCTTGCCGTTGATCTCGTCCATCAAGAACGAGGCGGACGCCTGACTGATGGTGCAGCCATCACCCTCGAACGAGGCGACGATGCGGCCGCCTTCTATCTTGAGATAGACCTTCATCACATCGCCGCAGCCGGGATTGCCGCCCTCGACCATCGCCTCGGCATCCTCAATCGGATGTTTGTGGCGCGGGTTCTCGTAATGATCGAGAATGAATTCCATTTGTTCCTGTCGGGTCAACATGAGCCTAATTCTACCATCCTGAACAAAAAAGTGACGAGTGACAAGTGAGAAGTGACCTAAGTCACTCACACTTGCCCTGGCGGGCAGTGCCAGGGTCACTCGTCACTCATCACTTGTGAATATCAACCACATTCGAAAATGCCGTTACTTCTCAATCGGCGCGCCCACCAGATTGCCCCACTCCGTCCACGAGCCGTCGTAGTTGCGGACGTTGGGATAGCCCAGCAGATACGTCAACACGAACCAGCTGTGGCTCGATCGTTCGCCGATGCGGCAGTAAGCCACGATGTCTTTATCGGGGGTGATGCCCTGCGAGCCGTAGAGTTCTTTCAATTCGGCCGCCAGCCTGAACGTGCCGTCTTCGGCCACCGCTTTGGCCCACGGAATGTTCTTCGCGCCGGGAATGTGCCCGCCGCGCAGCGCGCCTTCCTGCGGATAGTCAGCCATGTGCAGCAGTTGGCCGCTGTATTCGCCGGGCGAGCGCACATCCACCAGCGGCAGTTTCCGGTCAAGGTGCGTCTGCACATCCTGGCGGAAAGCGCGAATCTTGCGATCATCGCGGGACGGCGCACGATACGTCGTCTTGGCGTACGTCGGCACGACTTTGCTCAACTCGCGTCCCTCGTCGATCCACTTCTTGCGCCCGCCGTTCATGATGCGCGCGTCCTTGAAGCCGAACAACTTGAACACCCACAGCGCATAGCAGGCCCACCAGTTATTCTTGTCACCATAGAAGACCACGGTCGTGTCTTCGGCAATACCTTTGGCCTGCAACAGCGCCGAGAAATGCCCGGCATCCAGATAATCGCGCACGATGGGATCATTCAGATCGGTATGCCAATCGATCTTGACCGAGCCGGGTACGTGACCGATGTCATATAGCAACACATCCTCGTCGGTTTCAACCACGCGAACTTTGGGATCTTTCAGATGCTGCGCCACCCAATCGGTGGAGACGAGGACTTCAGGATTAGCGTAACTATTGCTGCTCAGGGTCATGCCTCTCACAAAAGGCTGAAGGCGGAAGGATGAAATCTCGGCTTCATCCTTCCGCCTTCAGCCTTTCAGCCTTATTAAAGACCCATCTTCGCCGCAAACGACGCCTCGAGCCGCGCCCGCACGCTGTCCATCGGAATGCGATCGAGCACCGGCTGGAAGAAACCATTCACGATCATCTGCTCCGTCACCAGGGCCGGAATGCCGCGCGACATCAGATAGAACACTTCCTCTTTGTCGATCTGGCTGATCGCCGCGCCGTGTGTGCAGCGCACATCGTCGGCCTCGATTTCAAGGCCGGGGATCGAGTCC
>JAUQXD010000475.1 GCA_030834835.1 Thermoflexales bacterium
TGATGATGCTGAACATGAAGTCCCAGCGGCCCGCGTTCAGCCCCGCAATGTGATCACGCAATTCGTACAGAATCTCGTCCATCTCGAATGCGGCCAGGATCGTTTCGATCAGCACGGTGACCTTGATCGTGCCGCGCGGCAAGCCGAGTTCGTCTTGCGCCAGATTGAAGACATCGTTCCACAATCGCGCTTCGAGGTGGCTTTCCAACTTGGGCAGATAGAAATACGGTCCTGTGCCTTTGCTCAACAGGCGTCTGGCATTGTGGAAGAAGTACAGGCCAAAGTCGAACAGCGAACCGGACATGCGTTCGCCATCGACCAGCACGTGTTTCTCCGTGAGATGCCAGCCGCGCGGCCGGACGAGCAACAACGCCACTTTGTCGTTGAGGCGATATTCTTTCTCAGCCGTCTTCAACGTCAAGCGCCGTTCAATCGCCTCCGTCAAATTCAATTGACCTTGTATCAGATTGTCCCACGTCGGCGCATTGGCATCTTCAAAGTCCGCCATGAAGACATCCGCGCCGGAGTTGAGCGCGTTGATGAGCATCTTCTTGTCGGTGGGGCCAGTGATCTCGATATGGCGACGCTGCAAATCGGCCGGGATCGGCGCGACATGCCACGACCGATCCGCTCGGATGTGGGCGGTGTCCGGCAGAAAATCGGGCAACATGCCGGCGTCGATGTGCAGTTGACGCTCGGCCCGTTTCGCCAGCAACTCCAATCGGCGAGCGTTGAAACTGCGCTGTAATTTGGCGACAAAGTTCAAGGCATCGGGCGAGAGGACGGCTGCGTACTCAGGCGTGACTTGGCCCGTCACCATCACACCGTCGGGCAAACGACGAGACTCGTTCATAACCGCTGGACCTCCTGGCTAGGGATGTGCGCCGGGTTTATGACGCAGTGCGTCTATAGTATAACCACATTGTGACCGTTTGATCAAGACACAAATTCAAAATAGGATTGGCGTATAATACGGGCAGGCAGTTACACCTCGGTCACAGGAGTTGCCATGTACATCGTTCACGTCTTCGTCCACGTCAAACCGGAACATCTGGAGGCGTTCAAAGCCGCGACCATTGAGAATGCCCGAAACAGCGTGCAAGAGCCGGGCATCGCGCGCTTCGACGTGATCCAACAGGCCGATGATCCCACACGCTTCGTACTGGTGGAGGTCTATCGCACGCCCGACGATCCCGCGAAGCATAAAGAAACCGCGCATTACAACAAGTGGCGCGAAGTCTGCGAGCCGATGCTGGCCGAGCCGCGCACGCGGATTGTCTATGGCAATGTGTTTCCTGACGATCAAGGTTGGTGATCTGGAGATTGTTGGACACGGATTTCACGGATCATGCGGATTTCAAGGATGTTTTCTTGAGACCAATCCGTATCACTCCACCTTACCCATGCTAAGCAACCTCACAACAATCATGCCTGACGACACTACTCTGGAAATTGAAGATGGTTTCACCATTCGCGGGCGAGGACTTATGCTTGTCCCCAAAGATTTTCTGTTCGTCACACCCAAAGGCGTTCCTAAGCCCTTTTCAAAGCACGTCGTGCTAGTCAGTCCAGATGGCACATGCGAAGATGTCGAAGCACAGTTTCTGATTGAGCATTTTTCGTTGGCATCAGAGAATGGTGGTCTCCACGGTAGATACAGTCTTGCCTTATTGCTTCCAGAGAGACCAAAAGCAAAGTTGCCAGTGGGAAGCCAGATTCGTGTAAGCAAGTCAACGTTGAGACTGATGAAAAACATGGTCGAACGTCCCCCCGATGAAACCGGCC
>JAUQXD010000476.1 GCA_030834835.1 Thermoflexales bacterium
GCGCGGGCGCCCCACAGGCGCACCCCACCGCCGTAGACGGTGGCCGTGTTGTTGTAGATTTCAAGGTTGGTTCCGTACACATTAGCGTTCTGGCTAACCCGCAGCCCGCCTCCCCAATCCTGGTTGCCGTTGGTGATGTTCAGGTTTTCCAGGGTGACAGTCAGGCTGCCGTAGATTTCGAAGATCCGGCCACTGCCGCCGCCGTCTATCGTCGTATCAACAGTCGAGCCGCTGCCGCAGCCGTTGTAGCCGCCGCGCAGCGTCAGGCTTTTATTGACGTTAAGGTTTTCGGTAAAAGTGCGCCCGCCTTCCAACAGCAGCCGGTCGCCCGGGTTGGCCGCAGTGATGGCGGATGCGATGGTGGCGTAGGTGCAGGGGCTGCTGCCCACAGTTACATCCGCGGCCGGGCGATTGGGCTGTGTCGCTGGCGCTGCCAGATTTGCCAACGCGGTCTGACTCTCGGTCGGATCGACGTAATCGGCCAGAGCCTGAGCACGATTCGCCGTATCACGTATGTGTTGGGCCTCCAACATCGCCTGTTCCTCGGCTTCACTGAACGGTAGTGTTTCTGGCCGAAGTGGAGCCTGTCGGGCGAGCTGCGCGTGGGCTTTGACGATCTCGCCCATCGCCATGTCCAGCGCTTTGCCGCGCAGGGTGGCGCGCAGCGCAAGGACGGCTGCCGGGCCTTGACGACGGGCGGTTTCGAGCAACTCCAGCGCGGCTTGCAGTTCGGCTTCTTCAGCCGTGACCTCGGGCGGGAGATCGGAGGAAGGCCGATCGGGTGGTTGCACGTCCTCGGCCGGCGGTGGGGGATCACCGGCTTGAGCGCGCGCGCTCCACGTGGGACTTACCGCCGGGAGATACAATCCCAGCACGAGACACAGGACAACAACCAGCCGGACTGCGAAACGAGAGTGAAGAGATCGCATGTCAGTTTCCTTTCGTGATTGAGTTAACAGCGTAAGGTGATTACCAGCGTGAGGTAGCCGCACAGGTGATCGATCTCACCCGGACACGCAGCACTGCAGTGTTATGATGGCGCTCTGGCGCGACGACAGAAAGCGATGTCAACCGGCTGAAAGAGGTACGATGAAGCAACCGTCGAAGATGGGTTTTGTCGACATAGACGGGTATCTGCCATGAGCCAACCTCCTCGCATGACATATCCCCGCTATTGGAGAGCGCTGCCGCAATCAGCAATGCAGTGTAGCAGCCTCATCCCTCAGCAATTCTCAAGTGATGTGGCTCTGCGTCCATTATAAGAGCAAAACACTCAAGCGCAATAGTATTGGAGATATTTCCGTTTTATGCTAATCTACGCTAAGGAAATTGCGAACGTCTGCGAGGTCCATTGTTCACTCAACCCACTCCCTACCCCGATGTGAATGTCGTGTTGCTGCGCCTCTTAACCGAGGCGCAAGCCGTCCTGGGCGAAGCCTTCGTCGGCCTGTACCTGTACGGTTCATTATCCAGCGGCGATTTTGATCCACACCGCAGCGACATCGATTTTGTCGTCGTCACAAGTGACATGCTGCCCGATGAAACGATTCAGCAGTTGGCCGCACTGCATGACCGTCTGGCCGCGAGCGGCTTGAAATGGGCGGCGAAGTTGGAAGGCACATACATCACGCAAGCGGCCTTGCGCCGTTACAACTCCGCCGATGGCCCATTCCCCGGCATCAACGAAGGCCGCTTCTACATCGCCCATCATCAAAGCGATTGGATCATTCAACGCCACATTCTGCGCGAGTACGGCGCAGTCCTCGCCGGTCCGCCGCCGCACACGCTGATCGATCCGGTGCAGCCCGACGACATTCGGCGAGCCGTGCGCGGCATCTTGCGCGAATGGTGGCAGCCGATGTTGAACGAGCCGTCCCAGTTTCGCAGCACCGAGTATCAAGCCTACGCCGTCCTCACGATGTGCCGCGCCCTGCACGCGCTCGATTCAGGAACAGTCGTGTCGAAGCCGGTGGCGGCCCGTTGGGCGCAGACCACCCTCGATGGACGCTGGCACGCCTTGATCGATTTCGCGTTATTGTGGCAGCCCGGCGATGAGGTCGATCACTTCGAAGAGATGGTGGAGATCATTCGATATACGGTGAGTATGGCGATTGTGTAGGGGCGAGGCATTCGCACACGAATCGCTGTTGATCAGAATGCTGGACCCGGCTCGGTTGCCGATCAAACGGGCATCCTGTGGCGAATGCCTCGCCCCTACCACCGTGCTCGTCTGAATACTGATCGCATTCAATCGAGTGCATTTCGTTAATCTAACATTCTTTGCGTCCCGTTTCAGAGTATAATTGATACATGGAAACTTCAGCCACCCTGTTCCGGGTCGATAAGACCGCCTTTTCGGTTGCGTCGTTGTTTGACGAATCCGACGAGACCGCCTACTGGCTTTCCAGGACGCCGTATGAGCGCCTGCAAGCCGTAGAACTCATGCGTCAGGTTATCTATGGGTACCAGCCTTCTTCCAGCCGATTTCAAAGACTTTTTGAAGTTGCTGAACTCAAAGCAGGTTGAATACCTGCTCATCGGCGGGTACGCGGTTGGCTACTATGGCTATTCGCGCGCGACAGCCGACATGGACATCTGGATTGCGATCAATCCAGCCAACGCCGGACGTGTCGCGCAAGCGATTAGTGAGTTTTTTGGTTATCCCGTGGAAGGCGCCACCACCGAATTGTTTTTGCAAGAAAACAAAATAGCCCGCATGGGCGTGCCACCGTTTCGCATCGAAGTCCTCACTTCCATCTCCGGCGTCAGTTTTGAAGAATGCTACGCCGCCAGGACAGTCGATACTCTCGACGATGTCCAGGTCAATCTCATCAGCCTGAAACACCTCAAACTCAACAAACAGGCCAGTGGCCGTCTCAAAGACCTGAACGACCTTGAGCATTTGCCCTGACGTGGCAGCCCGGCGCTGAGGTCGATCACTTCGAGGAGATGGTGGAGTTCATTCGATATACGTTGAGTGTGACGACCATGTAGGGGCGAGGCATTCGCTACAGGATGTCTGTTTGATCGGCAACCGAGCCGTGCCAGGCATCCTGGTAAACGGTGATTCGTGTGCGAATGCCTCGCCCTTACACCCGCGCCCGTCTTTGCCTGAGTGAGTAGCAGGCGAATTTGACTCTGCCCACTGCCGTGCTATGATTCGGACATTCTAGACAAGCAGCAGGTTTCCAATGGAAGAAATTTCATTAGCTCAAATACGCCAGCTTCTTGATGAGAGCTTTAGCGACGAAGAGATCGATATTTTGTGTTTCGATAACTTCATGGAGGTGTACAGCAACTTCACTACGGGAATGACAAAAGTTCAAAAACTTCTACGCCTACTGAGTTACTGTCAAAGCCGAGAGCGATTATCTGAGCTTATAGTACTGCTGAATCGAGCAAGGCCAGGCCTTCTTGAAAGACGATTTCCGACTCTTATATCAAGGATTAACATTAGCGAATCCATTGCCCCAGAATCAGAGAGTGATTCAACTGAAGACTTGGGATATTTGGATGCGATCGAATCATTTGAAGATCATTTCAAATCTGTTACTGACAGTATGAAGCGAATGACAGAGGCGACGCAAGATGTATCCACTCAAATGGGTAGCGGAACAACACAAGTTAACGCATTACAGGCATCTGGTAACACAGTTAATGCACGAGAGGCCAAGCGTGTGGTTAATCGGACAGCTGATGACCTAGAAACATTTGCTAAGAGAATGGAAGCCGAGGTTCCCATTTTTACAAAAGCGTTCCAACGTGGGATCATTGTACTCAACAAGGCAATGACGCTGCTTGACGATTTTAGCGGAGACACGAAAGAACAAATCGTTCAAGTACGATCAATGCTACAACAACTTGAGACGGTCATTGATTCTTCCGACTCACCGCTTCAGGCATTTCGCAACTCAATCGCTCGAATACCGAGGGTTACCACAACTTTCAACAAGTCGAAACGACATGCTGTAGGAGCGCTTGATTCGTTACTTGTTGAATTGGCTAGAAGCAAAGCGACGGTTCGTGACGCTCAAAGTGTTCTCAATGGATTTGACGGAACAGAATCTTAAAAGCCTACCGTCCAAGACAAGAACCGCCATATATTGGTAATCATAGCAATTTTACCGGGAATTGGCCTATATTTACGGGAAGTAAAAGCAAAGTTATGCACAATTTTGCTTTAGTTGCGAATTGATTAACTTTAGTTATTAGCAACTTTGCTTTGGTTGTGCACAACTATGGTATAGTTGTGCACAACTAGATTTTAGTTTCAAGCACCTAAATCAGAGTTATCGACAACTTGAGCCAAGTTACACGAAACCTTCATCAAGTTAGCAACAACCCAAGTCAAACCCATCCGCCCGGACCCGGCATACGGCGGATGAGTTTCAAACTCACTCGTTCTATGGAGGTAGATCGTGATAGGACCGCAAGAAACCGCCGAACGCCTTAATCGCCTTGCCGACGCCTGGGAGAATCTGGCTAAAGACAAGGTCTTTGGTGGCATGACACTGACGCAGTTCAGGACCGCCATCAAACCCTCGTTTGACGCCCGCGCCAAGATCGACACGCTGAACCATGAGTTGCTGGTCGCTCAAGACGAGCGCGACGACGCCGACAAAACGAGCCAGGCCAAAGCGCAGCTGGTCGTCAATGGCGTCAACGGCGATGTGGAGTTTGGGCCGGACAGCGCTCTATATGAGGCGATGGGCTACGTGCGCAAGAGCGAGCGTAGGACGGGCCTGACCCGCAAGAAGAAGACCGACGCGGCGCAATAAGCAACGCAATAATTGAGGGACAGCCGAAGCCATGCCGGGGGCTTCGGCTGTTTGTTTACCCGACATCGCGCTCCGCACCGTGCAATGTCATTCCCGCGCGCTTCTGGCGGGAATCCACAGGACTATCAGCATAACCTGCTAATCGTCAGTCTGGATGCCCGACAAAACCGTTCGGGCATGACGGACCACCGCGTCTGAAGAAACGCCCGCTAAGCCGCTCGCCGTCTGAAGTAAGGCCGCAGGCGATGGCGCACCCGCTCCACCCACAGCCGCCGCCACATCCGCCGCAACGCCTGCACCGCCGCCAGCGTCGGCGGCTGATTCGTATACATCGCCGCGATGTACAAGTCCGAAATGTTCCCTACGACTGCGCGCAATCGCGGGCGCGATTCAATCGGGTGCAGGTAGCCCGCTACAAACTCAATCGGCGTGACGCTGGCGGGCGCATTCACCTTCAACGCCATCAGCGATCGCCGCATCTGCCAGTACAGATCACGCACCTGTTGATCGATCGATCGCCGCTGCCACGCTCGTCGCCGTCGCACCAATAGCGCCACCCCAATTAGCCCAATCGCGCTCAACAGGACCGCACCGATCACGATCACCTCGTTGCTGACGGCAATGGTGGTGGTGTCGGGCGAGGTCGGTTCCAACGTGGGCGGCGGCGCTTCTTCCGCACGATACGCAAACACCGCCTGCGAAGTCGTCGGCTCAAACTCCACCCAGCCATACGTGGGGAAATACACCTCCACCCACGCATGCGCCGACGACGCGGGCACGCGATACGCCTGCTGCGTGGCGTCGTAATCGCCCATCGCATACCCGCTGACGATGCGCGCGGGCACGTCCTCCAATCGCAGCATCACCACCATCGCCGAGGCAAAGTAACTGCAAAAACCGCCGGGCGCATCGAAGAGAAAATAATCCACCACATCGCGTCCGGCCGGCGGGGGCGGCACATCCAATCGGTAACGGTAGGTCGTGCGCAGATAGTTTTGAATGAGCACGGCTTTGTCATACGCCGAATCCGCACCCGCCGTTAGACCGTCCGCCAGATCGCGCACGCGCTGCGGCACATCGGGCAGTTGCAGATACGCCTCGCGAATGTTGGCCGGATACTGCGCGAAGTCCGCGTCCAGTTGATTCACGGTAGCCGCCGTCGCCCACGACGTGACGGTGTACAGCGACATCGGGCCGCGCAGCACGGCGCTGTCATCGGTGGTCAGCGTTCGCACCTTCGCGCTGGACGTGATCGGATCGTTCACCGCAAACAGTTGATCGGCGTGCGCCGCGATGATGCTGAACTCTTGTCGAAGCGCATAGCGCCCCGGCGGC
>JAUQXD010000477.1 GCA_030834835.1 Thermoflexales bacterium
GATCAGTCAGCGACATGCGCCACACATCGGGCGGGTAGGCCGCGCCCGCATACGTGAAGACGATCGATTCACCATCGGGCGTGAAGTGAACTTGATTCTTGAGGCCGGCCGGAGCGGGCAAGTAGTCCATGCCACGCTTGAGATCGTGCAGCACCAGATCCATGTCGCCGTCACGATTGGCGAGATACAGCACCCGATCGCCCCGTGGCGACCACAGCGGCCCGTAAAATTCATGCTCACCCGCCGTCAACCACTCGATCGAGCGGGTGGCGAGATCGTAGATCAAAACGTCGGACATATCGTGATCGGCTGAGACGAGCAGCAGCCGTCCCGAATCGGGCGGCCACTCCGGCCACGCGGCGTCCTTGAGATCGTGCTCCGCGCCAACGCGAATCTCCGGGCCGCCCGCGGTGGGCACCAGATAGGTGACGACGTTTTGCCCATCGGCCTGGGCCATGACGGCCAGCCAGCGGCCATCGGGCGACGGCTCGACCGCCATGTCGCTGTCGGCGTGATGCGAGACGCGGGTGATCGAGCCATTTTCCACTGACACCGCAAACGAGGCAAAGTTCTGCTCGCGATTGGACGTGTAATAGATGTGGCGTCCATCCGGCGACCAGCGCACCGGCTCGTTCAAGCCCTCGGGCGTGTCGGGCATCAGGTTGCGCGTCTGGCCGGAGGCTAAGTCCAGCACAAAAACGTCGAAGTTCTCGTCGCCGTTGTAGTCTTGCAGATAGGCGATGCGTGTGCCATCCGGCGAGAAGCGCGGAAACATCTTGCTCTCTGGGCCGGACGTGATCGATCGGGCGGGCGCCGAACCGTCAATCGGTTGCAGATAGAGTTCCCAATGGCCGCTGATATTCCACATGAAGACGAGCGTGCGACCATCGGGCGACAGATGAAGTCCGCCGCCCCAGTTGTATACATTGGGCGTTTGAAACAGGCGGCTGGCGTCCAGTGGCGGCATGCGAAGTTCCTGATGAAAGCGGTTTGTACGCTTCAAACTGAATGAAGTGTAATGTTGGACGCAGAGTTTGTCAACTACACGTCAGGCAATTGGCGTGCGGGCAAGTTCCCTTTTGCCAGACTTTTCTGTATAATGCCTGTGCTAAGGGACGGTAAATTCGTGGAGGTCAAGATGCGTCGATCGGTAGGCGTAATGGCAGTCCTGGTGTTGGCCCTGGTGCTGGTACCAGTGGCCTCGGCCGGCAATCTGGCTTCACTGGCCTGGACTCGTTATGATGTGGATGTGCTGGTGAATGCCAACGGGACCCTGACCGTCACCGAAGTGCAGACGATTGCCTTTACGGGCGGCCAGTCGTTTCGCAAGGGCTTTGCAGTGATTCCGCGGAAGCGCGGCACGATTGACGAGGTGAAGGTCTGGGAGGGCACGCAGAACTACACGCCCAGCTTCTCGAACCAACCCTACACGTTTGAGACGTCCACCAACGACGACGGCGATCTTGAGATCGTCTGGTACTTCCCCCCGACCGTCAACTCGACCCACACCTTTACGCTGCAATACACCGTGCGTGATGCGATCCTGTTCTATCCCGATCGCCAGTACGATCGCGTGCAGTGGAAGGCCGTGCCGCCCGATCACGATTACCCGATCGCGGCTTCGACGGTGACGGTGCGCGTGCCAAACGGTGCGCCGATTTTGCGCGCGGGCGTGTCGGATGACAGCCCTGCCGTGTCCGGCATCGCGCCCGATCAGCTGTCGGCGGCCTTTGATTCAACCGGTTCACTGCGGACCGGGCAGGGCATCGAGATTCGCATCGATTTTCAGCATGGAGTGGTCGCCGGTACTGCGCCGTCGTGGCAGTTCATCTATGATTTGCAGGAACAGTACAAGCCGTTGATCGATCTGATCAGTCTGGGGCTGGCGGCGCTGGTGCTGATCGGCGGGACGCTGCTGATTGTGATGCGCTGGTATGTGAAGGGGCGCGATCCTAAGACGGGGCTGGCGGCCGAATACATAGCCGAGCCGCCTGGCGATCTGCCACCCGCCGTGGTGGGCACGTTGCTGGATGAACGCGCCGATATGCAGGACATCCT
>JAUQXD010000047.1 GCA_030834835.1 Thermoflexales bacterium
GATCAGCCCACGTTCGAGGCCCTGGGCTACGGCGGGCAAAGCATCTACATTGCACCCGCGCTCGATCTGGTCGTAGTCGTAACCAGTGAGGTTAGCCCCGGCGGATCAGGCGCACCTGATCCAGCCCCGATCATCACCGAATGGATCATCAAGGCGGTAACCGATCAATGACGACGAATCCCTTCGACATCCTCTTTCAACCCATCCCCATTGGCCCTGCCACCGCGCCGAATCGCTTCTATCAAGTGCCGCATTGCAATGGCTTTGGCTATCGCATGCCGCACGGCCACGCCGCGATGCGGGGCATGAAAGCCGAGGGCGGCTGGGGCGTAGTCTGCACGGAAGAAGTGGAAGTCCATCACAGCAGCGATCTATCGCCCTATTTCGAAGGCCGCCTGTGGAGTGACGACGACTTGCCCGGCCATCAACTCATGGTTGAGGCAGTGCATCGGCATGGCGCGCTCGCGGGCATCGAACTGGCCTACAACGGCCTCAACGCCAGCAATGCGTATTCACGCGCCGTCACGCTCGGCCCGCGCTCGATGTCCATCACGGGCGGCAGCGGCTATGAACCGGGGCAGGCGCGCCGCGTGGACAAAGACGACCTGCGCGACGTGCGCCGCTGGCACAGGGCAGCGGCCTTGCGCGCCAAACGCGCCGGCTATGACATCGTGTATTGCTACGCAGGGCACGCGCTGTCACTCGCGATGCAATTGCTGCTGCCGCGCTTCAACGATCGTACCGATGAATACGGCGGCAGCCTGATCAATCGCGTGCGCTTTTTGCGCGAACTGATCGAAGACACAAAGGAAGCCGTCGGCGACACCTGTGCGGTGGCGGTGCGTCTCGCGGTCGATGAACTGCTCGGCGACGACGGTCTCACGCATCAAGGTGACGGCCACGACATCATCGCGCTGTTGGCCGAACTACCCGATTTGTGGGACGTGAACCTCAGCGGCTGGAGCAACGATTCGGCTACCTCGCGCTTCGAGAAAGAGGGCTATCAAGAACCTTACACAGCCTTTGTCAAATCGCTCACCGGCAAACCCGTCGTCGGCGTGGGCCGCTACACCTCGCCCGATGCGATGGCGTCCGCGATCCGGCGCGGTGTGCTCGATCTGATCGGCGCGGCGCGGCCGTCCATCGCCGATCCGTTTTTGCCCGCCAAAATTAAAGCGGGCCGCATCGAGGACATTCGCGAGTGCATCGGCTGCAACATCTGCGTCACCGGCGATATGCGCTATGTGCCCATCCGCTGCACGCAGAATCCCACGATGGGTGAAGAGTGGCGGCGCGGCTGGCATCCCGAGATCATCGCGCCGAAGCAGAGCGACAGCGAGATCATGATCATCGGCAGCGGGCCGGCGGGGCTAGAGTGTGCGCGGGCTTTGGGGCAGCGCGGTTATCGCGTGGCCGTGATCGAAGCGCGCCGCGAATTGGGTGGTCGCGTCGTGCAGGAATCGCAACTGCCCGGCCTCAGCGAATGGCGGCGTGTGGTCGATTGGCGCTTAACCCAGATCGAGAAATTGCCTCAAATTACAGTGTTTCCGGGCAGTCCCATGCAAGCCGCAGATGTGCTCGAGGCGGGTTACGCGCACGTCATCATCGCGACGGGTGCCACGTGGCGGCGCGATGGCGTGGGACGGCATCGGTGGCGGCCCATCCCCGGCGCCGATCGATCACACGTCTTCACGCCGGACGACATTTTCACGGGGCGTCTAACCACCGATCGGGTGGTGGTCTACGACAACGATCACTTTTATCTCGGGGGCATCATCGCGGAACTGCTGGCGCGACAGGGCTGCGAGGTGTCGCTCATCACGCCCGCGCCGCTCATTTCGTATTGGACGCAAAACACATTGGAGCAAGAGCGCATTCAACATCGATTGCTGAAGTTGGGCGTCACGCTTCACACGCAGCACACCCTCGAAGCGATTGAGGCCGATCACGTGCGCGTGATCGATGCGCAAACCGATCGGGAGTTGGAACTCCCCTGCAATG
>JAUQXD010000478.1 GCA_030834835.1 Thermoflexales bacterium
AGCTGCGCTCAACACGGCAACCCTGTTCGATCAGGCTGGTCGTCAGCCGCCCGATCGCGCCTTCGCTGTCGATGGCGAGGACTTGTTCGTGCTTCACGTCGAGTTCTCCCGTACATCAGTTTAAGCGCAAGGAGGTTGCCGTGTGAGAGCTATTCAGCTGGATTTGGATCAGGCCGTTTGGCGGGGATGGTTACAACGGCAGCCGAAGTTCGACGGTGGTGCCGCGCGGTGATGAAGCGATGGTCAACTGTGCGCCGATTAACTCGGCGCGTTCGCGCAAACCGATCAGGCCGAAGTGGCCGAGTTCGGTCAGCGCCTCCACTCGATCGGGCACGCTGAACCCGACGCCGTCGTCGCTGATGGCTGCGGTGAGCGTGCGCAGCTCCGCGTTGAAAATCAACGTTACTTCAGCATGGTGTGCGTGCGCGTGTTTGATCACGTTGTTCAGCGCCTCTTGCACGATGCGATAGATCGCCAACTCGCGTTCGGGTGACAGGCGGCGCAGCTCACCATCGACCGACAGGGCCAGCTCAGGCCGATCGGGTTGGCGGAGCGCTTGAATGAGCATCTCCAGCGCGGGCACGAGGCCGAGGTCTTCCAGATAGATCGGGCGCAGGTCGCGGATCACGCGGCGCACTTCGTCGATGGTGGACGCGGTGAGCGTGCGCAGTTCGTCGAGTTTGATCAACGCCGCGTGCGGATCGCGTTGAGCGGTGCGTTCGATCAATTGCAAGCGTTGATCGAGCGCGATGAGGGCCTGCACCGTTTCGTCGTGGAGTTCGTGCGCCAGACGCGAGCGTTCATCTTCCTGCCCGCGCAGCACGTCGGCCGCGTACGATTGCAGGCTGCGCTGATGGCGCTGAATCTGATCGGCCATGCGCGCCAGCGTGGCGTGCAGCGTCTGAATTTCGTCGATGCCGTCGATGGACTGCGCCAATGCGGCGAAATCGCCTTGTCCGGCCCGTGCGGCTTGCGTGTCGAGTTGTTGCAGCGGGCGAATGATGCGCCGCGCGCCAAAGACAATGGCGACGACGGCAATGAGGAAAGCGGGGATCAACAGCAACGGCGTGAGCAGCGATGTGCGCAGCAGCGGATTGACGAGGTCTTCCCACGGTTCGGCCACGATGAGACCCCAGCCGGTGTCGGGCACGGGCGCATATGCCACGGCCCACTCCACCCGATCGGGATCGGTGACGAAGAGGGTGTCGCTGTCGCCGCGCAGCGAACGACTGATGGCCGGCGCAAACACCTCGGGCGCGTTGAAGTGAATGGGCATGGGATCGGCGTGATAGAGCGGCTGCGCTTGCGCGTCGACGAGCAGCACATGCAGGCGCGACGTGCCCGACATGGCGTCGGCCAACACCGGCAGTTCCAGTTCACGCGTCGACAGGATGTTATAGGCCGCCATCGCGCCATCGGTCGATCGGGCTTGCGCCAGCACGCGCCCGTCTGGCAGCGTGATCAGGCTGCGCGTTGACGTTAATGTCGCGCCATCATCGACTGCCACGCCGTCCTCAAAATCGAACTGGGCCAGATCAAGGCGGCGGACCGCTTCGCGTGGCGAGGTCAAGGCGGCGGCTTCGGCCAATGCGCGCAGCCGGGTCAGGTGGTGGTCAACGCGTTCGGCCAGACTCAGCGCAGCTTCACGCACGATCTGCGCGTTGTGCATCGCGATCATGTGCCGCATCTCATTCTGGTGCAGCGTCGTCGCGCCGAGGGCGAACACGCTGAGCAGCAGCGTCAGCGGCAAGATGGCGATGAGGATGAGGCCGGGCAACAGGCCGCGCAGCTTAGGTTGTTTCATCGGCGGTGATCCAGCCCAACTGCACGGCGCGCATGACGGCTTCGGTGCGGGTGGCGACGTGCAGCTTGCCAAAGATGTTCGCGAGGTGGCCTTGCACGGTGCGGTCGCTGACACTGAGCTGTGCACCGATGGCTTTGTTGGTATAGCCGCGCGCGGCCAGTTTCAGCACATCGAGTTCACGCGGGGTGAGTGATTCGATCGGGCGGGTGTCGGTTTGCCCCGCCAACTGCGTCATCAATTTGCGGGCGATGGCGGGATCGAGCACAGACTTGCCATCGTGCACATCGCGCACGGCGCGGATAAGGTCGTCGGCATCGGCCGTTTTGAGAACGTAACCATTCGCGCCCGCTTGCAGCACGGCTAACACGTAAGGATCATCGTCATAGGCGGTGAGGATCAACAGTCCGACGGGCCACTGCTGCGATCGGACGTGGCGGCAGACTTCGATGCCGCTGCGTTTGGGCATCTGAATGTCCAGCACGGCCACGTCGGGCCGCAGCTGATCGATCAGGGCGATGGCCTCTTCGCCGTTGGCCGCTTCAGCGATCACGTCGAGGTCGCCCGCTTCGAGCAGGATGTCGCGGATGCCTTTGCGCACGACGGCGTGATCGTCGGCGAGAATAACACGGATAGAATCGGCGGGCATGTTGTCCTCAATCAATCCACTGAAGATTTGCACTCAAAATCAGTCGGCGACTTCCAGAGTTGGCTACAGGATAGTTTACCAGTAAGCAGGCGAGTGGGAAATAGTCGAGGCAGGGTTTCGCTCGCTGTCATGTTTTGGGCGTGACATATGACACGAGCCATTTGGCCTGTTACGAATCGCGCCATCTGACGCTGGTGAGAAAAACGCCCACCGAGTAGGATAGTCCAATCCTGCAAACGGAAGGGGCATCTTTCACATGCATCAAAAACGATTTCACGATATTGTGATCGGCCTGCTCACACTCACTCTGGCGCTGACCCTGACGCGAACCGCTCGCGCTGATGGCGGCGAAACTGGCAGCAAGGTCACTGTCGATGGTTATCAGATTGTATTGATTCTAACCGGGCCGGCTAAAGTGGGTGAGAACCAATTCCACATCCAAATCACTGATGCGATGGGCATGGCCGTGACCACGGCTGAAGTGGAAGTAACGGCGATGTTGGCCGACAACATGTCCAAACACGAGGACAGTGCCGCCGGCCATGCGTCGGGCGCAGACAACACGCACGCGACATCGGATGTCCACGGCACGGACGCGCATACGCCTGCCACTGACACGCACATGAGCATGTCGATGCCCGCCGAACCTTCAGCCGCTGATACCCATACCAACGAACACGCTGAATCTGATGCAGAGCATGCTGAAACCCTCACGGCAGTGTTGAAACCAGGCGTGGAAGAGGGCGAGTACGCCGGGGAAATCAGCGTGGACAAATCCGGCGCGTGGACCTTCAACGTCCATTTCACCCTTAACGGTGAATTGATCGAAGCCGAATTTCCTGTCACGGTGGTTGAGGCTAGCCAGAATCTTAGTGTCCTGGCTGGCTTCTTTGGTTTCAATGCCGCAGTGATTCTGACCGCCGCCGTGCTCAAGCGCAAAGCCGCTGTAGCCTGACTCGGGAGACTATCGCCATGACCAACAGCCCAATTCAACTTCAACCCGCCTGGCCCACGAGCGGCAATCTGCTCAGGCACAAGTGGATCAATCGGTTTCTGCGCAGCCGCTGGTATCCTGCCATTATCCAATGGCCGACCCTGATGATCTTCGGTTTCATCATGTTTCAACTGCTGCTCGGGCCGCAGGCCGCGCACGATAACTTCGGCACAGCGCTGACCTGGGTGCTGTGGTGGCCGCTCATCCCGATTATCTTCCTGTTCGTCGGGCGCTTCTGGTGCGCCATCTGCCCCTTTGCGACGATCAACGACCTGGTGCAGAAATTCGTCGGCAACAATCGACCGGTGCCCAGATTCCTGAAGAAGTACGGCATCTGGATTATTGATGCCCTGTTCATTTTCATCACGTGGAGCGATCACGTGTGGGGCGTGGTGGAAAATCCCTTTGGCGCCGGCGTCTTGATGCTAGCACTGACCACCGGCGTGATTGTCTCCGGCTCATTCTTTGAGCGCCGCACCTTTTGCCGACACGTCTGCTTTTTGGGCGGGCTATCGGGCAACTATGCCCGCACCGGCATGCTGAGCCTGCGCGGCACGCCGGAGATCTGCAAGACGTGCACGGCCGCCGCCTGCTACAAAGGCACGGACAAAGCGCCGGGCTGTCCGCTGTTTGAATTTCCCAAGACGATGACGTCCAACGCCAACTGCGTGATGTGCGCCGACTGCATCAAGAACTGTCCCAATGACTCGATTCAGTTGACGGTCCGCCCACCCACCAAAGAGCTGTGGTTCATCCGCAAACCCAGGCTTGAGGAGGCGTTCCTGTCGGCCGTCATCATGGGTATCGTCTTTGTGCAGAACGCGACCATGCTGGATGTGTGGGGCTCGATCTTGAAGTGGCTGGAGCAGGTGACGGGCACCACCAGTTACTACGTCACTTTCACCATCACCTTTGTGATGGCGATCATCCTCCCGGTGGCGCTGCTCAGTCTGGCGTCAGGAGTGGTCAGCAAGATCAACAAAGCGACCTTTATCGAAAACTTTGCCCGCTTCGGTTACGCCATCATCGCGCTGGATGTCGCCGTGCACATTGCCCACAACCTGTTCCACCTGTTGGCCGAAGGCAAATCGATTGTCTACACCGCCCTGGGGCTGTTTGGAACGGACGTGCACGGCGCGTCACCGGCCATTCTCGACATGGGCACCATCCAGGTTCTCCAGTTTGGCTTGATTGCGCTGGGTCTCATCGGCTCGCTGTATGCGGTCTACCGAATTGCGCGGTCCAACTACTCGAAAGGCCAGGTCTGGGCCACCTTCGCGCCGTACGCGGTGTTGATGGTGGTGTTCACGGCCATGAATGTGGTCTTGTTCTCGCTGCCGATGGCGATGCGCATGTAAGCAGTTGTTGACTGAGCCGCCCCGGCCTGGTCCAGGCCGGGGCGGGCCTCTGTTTAAGGGCAAAACTGCCTATGACCGACTATGTTGGTTCGCGTGTGGGCAATTCGCTTCATACCTGGCCTACCCATATTCGCCAAACCACACCGCACTCGCTGCTTGAAGTTGCGCAGTACGACTCCCGGCAGTCGGGTCCTTGTCGTCAAGCTGCGCTGCTGTCATCACCTTTGCCCGGCACTGGCGTACTATCCCGGAAGTGCAGGTCGTCCGGCATTCAGAACTATGAGCAGCGGGGGTTGCATCGATGCGGAGATGAAAATGAGTCCGCCAGAAAAATACATCCCGGCCTTGAGTTACGACCGCTTGACGCCGTTGTTTGATCCGCTGCTGCGCTGGAGCCTGCGCGAACTCGAACTCAAACGCCGGCTGATCGTTCAGGCGCAGATCGAATCCGGTCAGCGCGTGCTCGATCTGGGCTGCGGTACCGCGACGCTGACGATCCTCATCAAACAGACACACCCTGCGGCAGAGGTCTTCGGCCTCGACGGCGATTGCAAGATTCTGGGGATCGCCGAGGCAAAGGTCGCGAAAGCCGACGTGACAATTGCGCTCGATCACGGCCTGGCGTATGAACTGCCCTATCCTGACAGATCGTTTGATCGTGTGGTGTCGAGCCTTGTCATCCATCACTTGACCACCGAAAATAAGCGCCGCGCATTCAACGAAATCTATCGCGTGCTGCGACCCGGCGGCGAACTACATGTGCTCGACTTTGGTCGGCCGCATAATCTTTACACCTCGATTGTATCTCCGCTGATCCGACGGCTCGAAGAAGCAGCCGATAACGTGCAGGGCTTGTTGCCAGAGATGATGCGTGAGGCCGGTTTCGATCAGGTCGAAGTCACACGACGCTTCACGACGATCTTCGGTACGCTGGCGCTGTATCGGGCCTGGCGTCCGGCCTGAGACTGATCGCTCTCATGCATCGTGTATGCATAGTCCGTGCGATGGTGTGGAGCCTGCTGTACTACGCCGGGTGGTCCTATTCGTCGCGTCGGCGACCTTGCCGGCACTTTCCACGCGTTTGCCCCTCCACTGAATAGCCGCGTATCAAGGTGTGCCAGTTATCTGCTGGTGATCGACGTTGAAGCCCTCTTCGTCCAAAATAGGCGATTTCACCTAACCTCAATTGCGCCAACCGGCGCTACCTCCGCTGATCCATTCGTGCTATTCTGCCAATGAAGTTAGCGATAAACTGTTAGCTTGCATGGAGGGATCAGTATGAACCGCAATCGAAGCCTCATCTTCTTGATCGTGCTTGTCGTGTTGAGCGTGGCGGGTTTTCTCGGCTATCAGCGTTTGTCGGCCTCGGCGCAGAGTATCCCCGCC
>JAUQXD010000479.1 GCA_030834835.1 Thermoflexales bacterium
TCACAACAGACGTTCCGGCAGGTGCTCGATCAGGCGAAGCAAACCTTGCTGGGCGCGTTCGATCATCAGGACTATCCGTTCAACTTGCTGGTTGATCAACTTCAGCCGGTGCGGGACTTCAGCCGCTCACCCCTATTTCAAGTCATGTTCGTCTTCCAGCGATCGTACAAGCTCAACGAGCAAGGCTTGACGCCGTTCGGGTTGGACATCAGCGGCGCGCAAATGGAATTGGCCGGACTGCACCTGGAGTCGCTGGCATTGGAGCATCGCTTCGCGCAGTTCGACCTCACATTGACAATGGGCGAAGCCGATCGGAAGTTGATCGCTTCATTCGAATACAACACCGATCTCTTTGAGGCGGAGACCATCGCGCGGCTGGCAGAGCATTTCCGCATGTTGCTGCAAGGCATCGTGACGAATCCAGCCTGCCATGTGGCTCAACTTCCGCTGTTGACGGAAACCGAACAGCAGCAATTGACGGCCTGGCAAGGGCCGACGCAGGCACAAGCCGAGGCGCTGTCGATTCACGCCCTGTTTGAGGCACAGGTGGCCCACACGCCCACAGCCACAGCCGTGATCTGTGGCGAAACGCAGCTGTCCTATGCCGAACTCAATCAGCGTGCGGATCATCTCGCCGCCTATTTGCAGCAGCAGGGTGTGCGGCCTGAGACCATCGTCGGGTTGTGTGCAGAACGATCGGTGGAGATGATCGTCGGCGTGTTGGGCATCCTCAAAGCGGGCGGCGCCTATCTGCCGCTCGATCCAACTTATCCCGCTGAGCGTCTGGCGTGGATGTTGGCCGATACACGTGCGCCATTGCTGCTCACGCAACAACATCTGATCGATCGCTTGCCACCCACCAACGCGAAAGTGATCGTGATCGATCGGGATGAGAGCGCCGATCGAGTGGGTGAGACGCCCGTCCGTAGCTGCGCAGTCGATCACAATGCCGCTTGCCTGATCTATACCTCAGGCTCCACCGGTCAACCTAAAGGCGTTGTGTTGGAACATCACGGCCTGGTCAATCTGATCCGTTCGTTCATTGACTCTTATCAGCCGACGACAGAGGACAGGCTGCTGCCTTTGACGTCGATCTCGTCCGCGAGTTTTGTCGGTGAAATTTTGCCGCTGCTGTGCACCGGCGGCGCCCTCGTCCTGCCGCGTGACGACGAGTTGCTGGATTTCGAGAAACAATTCGCGTTGATCGAGCAGCAGCGCGTGTCCATCATTAGCACCGTGCCGGCGATGATTGCGGCAGTGAACGCCCAACATGATCGTCTACCGCACGTGCGCCTGCTCCTCAGCGGCGGCGAAGCGCTGGGGGCCGGCGATGTCGATCGGTTGTTGGATCATGTGCAGATCGTCAACGGCTATGGCTTAACCGAAACCACCGTGTGCACGACATTCCACGATCTGACGCCCGCTGATTTTCAGGCCGGCGGCTGGCTGCCCATCGGGCGGCCGATCATCAACACGCAGGTCTATGTGCTCGACGCCGATCTGAATCGTGTGCCGATCGGCTGTCGGGGCGAATTGTATGTGGCCGGTCACGGTCTGGCGCGCGGTTATTGGAACCAGCCTGATCTTACTGCCGAGCGATTCATACCTAATCCCTATCGCCCCGGCGAGCGCATGTATCGCACCGGGGATATGGCGCGCTGGCTGCCCGGCGGTGTGCTGGAATATCTGCATCGCACCGATCATCAAGTGAAGATTCGCGGCTATCGCGTGGAATTGGGCGAAGTGCAGGCGGCGGTCAGGCAACATCCGGCGGTGAAAGAAACTTTCGTGATGGTGCGCGAAGACACGCCGGGCAACAAGCGCCTGGTGGCGTATGTCGTGCCTGTGAATGGCGCCTTGAACGCGAGCGAACTGCATCTCGCGAGCGAACTGCATCACTGGTTATTGGAACGCCTGCCGCTGCAAATGGTGCCCGGCACCTTCGTGCCGCTCGACGCCCTGCCCTTACTGCCCAACGGCAAGGTGGACGTGAGCGCGCTGCCCCGTCTGGACGAGTCCCGGCCCGCATTGGCCATGGCGTATGCCGCGCCGCAGAGTGAGGTCGAACAGGCCATCGCCGCCATCTGGCAGTCCGTCCTCAAAGTCGAACGCGTGGGACTGCACGACAACTTCTTTGAGCTGGGCGGCAACTCGCTGCTGATTGCCCGGGCCCATCAACAGCTGCGCGAAAAATTCAGGGCCGAGTTGTCCTTAGTCGATATGTTCAAGTATCCAACGGTCAGCGCCCTGACCAACCATCTCAGCCAAAGCGATCAGACTACCACACCCCAATTTCAAGCGATTCAAGACCAGGCCCAAAAACGCCGCGAGGCACAGCGCCAGCGCGGGCAAATCGCCTTGCAGCGCCGGCGTGGTTGAAATACAATTTACAGTTTTTAGCGCACACTGTGTCGCGCGGCCGATAGCCGCAAAAGAACACAGAGATCACACAGAGTTATTTTTCTTTTGGTGCTCTTTGCGCTCTTTCGCGGCTAAAAGGCAAATCACACCGAGACGGGATCAGAATGAGTGAACTGAATCTGGAAGGTATTGCGATTGTTGGCATGGCGTGCCGCGTACCCGGCGCAAAGAATCCCGCCGAGTTCTGGCAGAATCTGTGCCACGGTATCGAATCGATCACGTTCTTTACGGACGACGAACTGATCGAGGCGGGCGTTGATCCGGCGATCGTGCGCCATCCGCACTACGTCAAAGCGCGCGGCATCGTCGGCAACGTGGACCGGTTCGAAGCGGGTTTTTTCGGCCTGCACGCGCGCGAAGCCTCGTTGATGGATCCGCAGCACCGCCTCTTCATCGAATGCGCGTGGGAGGCGTTTGAAAACGCGGGCTATGCGCCCAACACCGAGCGCCGCCGCATCGGGGTCTTTGCCGGGCAGAGCATGAACACCTATCTGCTGACCAACTTGATCTCGCATCTGGAGTTGGTGGCCGGCGTGGATAGCTTGCAGGCATCCATCGGCAACGACAAAGACAGTCTCACCACCGAAGTGGCCTATCGCCTGAATCTCACCGGCCCCGCCGTAACGATCCAATCGTCTTCGTCTACGTCACTGACCGCCATTCACTACGCCTGCCAGAGTCTGCTCAACTATGAATGCGATATGGCTTTGGCCGGCGGCGTATCGATCCACTTGCCGGAGAAGTCGGGCTATCTCTATCACGAAGGCGGCATCACCTCACTCGATGGGCACTGCCGCGCCTATGATGCGCAGGCGGAAGGGTTTGTGGCAGGACTCGGCGCCGGTGCAGTCACGCTCAAGCGCCTGGCGGACGCCGTGACCGATGGCGATACGATCTACGCCGTGATCAAAGGCTCGGCCGTGAATAACGATGGCTCGGCCAAGGTCAGCTACATGGCGCCCAGCGTCGATGGTCAGGCCGAAGT
>JAUQXD010000480.1 GCA_030834835.1 Thermoflexales bacterium
ACCGCATCCACAATCGCCTGCGCCGGTCTGGCCGGATCATCGACGGTGATCAACGGCCCCAGCAGCCGGGCGGCGCGCAGTTTGTCGCGATCTAATTTGTCCGTCATGGCGGTTTGAGTCCAACCTGGGAAAACGGTCGAAACATGGACGCCCGTGCCGGCTACCTCACGCCGCAACGCGCGGCTGAAACCGCGAATCGCGGCCCGCGTAGCGGTGTAGATTGCTGCGCCGGGCGGTTCCAGCAGGCCCATCATGCTGCTGACATTGACGATGTGGCCGTGCCGCTGCTTCAACATCACGGGCAGGACGAGCTGTGTCAGGCGAATCGGGCCGTAGACGTTGACGTTAATGATCTGTCGCACGGCCGCATCGGGCGGGTAGTCCAGCGGTCCGCCCAGCGAGAGTCCCGCATTGTTGACCAGCACATCGATGCGCCCGAAGTGACGCAGCGACGTTTCGACCACGCGTGACAAATCAGCGGCGCAGGTCATATCGGCTGGGACGCACAACACGGGGTCTGGCCGCGCGGCGAAATCGCGCGTCAGTTCAGCGGCGACCACGGCCAACACTTCGGCCCGACGTGCGACCAGCACCAACATTGCGCCCTGAGCGGCGAAGGCGCGCGCGGTTGCCCGGCCAATGCCCGCCGACGCGCCCGTAATGATCACGACCTGACCACGAAGATCGATCGGGTGGGGGCGGGCCGCCACTCGCCACACTCCGAAACTCACCCCCGCTAGCGTCGCCCATAACCATGATCGCTGCATGCCGCCTCCCGAAAAATCAAAAGATGCGGCCCATTTTACCGTGCTTTATGAGAGAGGCATGAATTTCATGGGAGTGGACGTGCATATTCACGTTATGTGTGCGACTTAACACCCCAATCATTGACATCTGTCACTGTTACCTCGTCACCAGTCATACTATATTTAACCTGACCATTTGTATCTGTTTTGGATACGTGAAAGCATTGGTTACTGGTTGTTCCGCTTGTGAAGTCCTAAACAACCCCATCCCACTCTAGAGGTAGGTAGCATGGAAACAGTAACGATTGATGTCCCTACGATGTATGCTGACCACCACGTCAGCGATGTCCGGCGTTTGTTGCTGGCGCTGCCGGGCGTTGAAGATGTATATGCCAGCAGCGCGTTCCATGTCGTGCGAGCGCGCATCGACCCGGCCACGGCCAGTGAAGCGGGTTTGCGTGACGTGCTCAGTGCGGCCGGTTATCTGGGCGAGCTGCAAATCATCACGGAAGATTGGAAAAGCGGCACGCCCAAGGAAACGGAAGACAACCCGTTCCGGCACACGTCCGCGTCCGAGCAGATGAAGGGGGTTGCCTTCGGGCAAGCAGTTGAAACGACCGGCCGGCCGCTGTGGCCGTGCCCCGGTATGGGACCCGTGAAAGCAATGGAGGAGGCATAGATCATGGCTAAGGACAAGAAGACCCCGCAGCAATTCTCGATCGATCCGGCCGCGCAGCAGATGTTGATTCGCGCAGATTCACTGGGCATCGGCACGGCGTTCTCGCGCGCGGAAGCGATGCCGGCCTGCAACATCGGCTCGGCGGGCATGTGCTGCAAGATGTGCGGCATGGGTCCGTGCCGCTTGACCAAAGACGGCAGCACCGGCGTGTGCGGCGCGACGATCGATACGATCCAGGCCCGCAACTTCGTGCGCATGGTGGCCGCCGGTTCGGCCGCGCACTCCGATCATGGCCGCGACATGGCCTTTCTATTGAAGGCCGTGGCGAACGGTGAAGCGGAAGGCTACTCGATTCGCGACGTGGCGCGCTTGCGCGTCGCGGCTGCGAAGTCAGGCGTCCCGATCGATAAGCGCAGCCCCAACGAGATCGCCAACGATCTGGCCGATCTGTACATCGCGCAGTTTGGTCAGCAGCGCGGTGAACTCCTGCCCATCCGGCGCGCGCCTGCCAAGCGCCAGAAGTTGTGGCGTGAGAAGGGCGTCGTGCCGCGCGGCATCGATCGTGAAACGGTGGAAGCGTTACACCGCACGCATATCGGCGACGATCAAGACCCGGTGCATTTGTTGCAGCACGCGGTTCGAACATCACTGGCGGACGGTTGGGGCGGCTCGATGATCGCCACCGATGTGGCCGACATTGTCTTCGGCACACCGGCCCCGGTCGTGGGACAGGCCAACCTCGGCGTATTACGGGCGGATATGGTCAACGTGGTCATCCACGGCCATGAGCCGATCCTGAGCGAGATGATCGTGGCGGCGTCGCAAACGCCCGATATTATTGAATATGCCAAAGCGGCGGGCGCGAACGGCGTGAATCTGGCCGGCATCTGCTGCACGGCGAATGCACTCCGGATGCGGCAGGGTGTGCCCGCGGCCGGTAACTTCCTTCATCAAGAACTCGCCATCCTCACCGGCTCGGTCGAAGCGATGGTCGTCGATGTGCAGTGCATCATGCAGGCGCTGGTCGGCCTCGCGGAGAACTTCCACACCAAGGTCATCACCACCTCGGCGAAGGTCAAACTCAAGGGCGCAACGCACATGGAGTTTGACGAGCATCACGCGATGACGATTGCGAAAGACATCCTCAAAGTCGCCATCGATAACTTCAAGAATCGCGGCGCGATCGAGATTCCGCACGACGTGGAAGATCTGGTGCCGGGCTTCTCGCACGAATATATCAACTACATGCTGGGCGGTTCGTATCGGTCGTCGTTCCGCCCGCTGAATGACGCCATTATGAGCGGCCGCATTCGCGGCGTGGCCGCCATCGTGGGCTGCAACAATCCGCGCAGCCAGCAGGACTATCTGCACACGCACGTCACGCGCGAACTACTGAAGCAGGACGTGCTCGTCGTCGAGACGGGCTGCGGCGCGATTGCATCCGCGAAGTTGGGCTTGCTGTTGGGCGAAGCCGGCCTCGATCAATGCGGTTCTGGCCTGCGCGAAATCTGCGAGACGGTGGGCATCCCGCCGGTGCTGCACATGGGCTCGTGCGTGGATAACACGCGCATCCTGACCGTGCTGACACAGATGGTGGAAGAGGGTGGCCTGGGCGATGACATCGATCAGATTCCGGCGGTTGGCCTTGCGCCCGAGTGGATGAGCGAGAAGGCGCTGGCGATCGGTACGTACTGTGTCGCTTCGGGCGCGTACGTTATCTTCGGCGGATCATCGCCGCTGGAAGGCATGCCCGACAAGGTCAGTGGCAGCGCCGATGTGTTGAGCTATATCAGCGAAGGCTGGGAGGCCCTGTACGGCGGCAAGATGGAGTTCATCGAAGACCCCGACAAGATGGTCACGGCCACGCTCGCGCACATCGACAAGAAGCGCGCGGCGCTGGGTCTGCCGGAATGGAAGGCGGACAAGTTCGGGCGCAGCGGCGACAAGCGCATGAACGAACTGGAAGCCATGCCGCTCGATGAGAAGATGGCCGCCATGTACGGCGCGGTGCTGAACTGAGAAATAGAGGACGCAGATAAACGCAGATTACGCTGATTATTCTTTGGTTGAGTGTCATGCTGAGTTCCGTAGGAACGAAGCATCTCGATTATGAATCAAACGAGATTCCTCGCCGCAGTGCGGCTCGGAATGACACATTCGATAGGTTTTTGAATCCGCGTTCATCTGCGAAATCTGCGTCCAATATATCTGGAGATAATCATGTCCAAATACATTGCCACTCGTGCGATGCGGGGCGCTAGCGCCCTCGTGAATGAAACCGAAGCGATGCTGCAAAAGGCGCTGGCCGAGAAAGGGCCGGATTGCAAAGTCGCTTTTCCGAACACCGCGTATTATCTGCCGACGATCTTCGGCATGACGGGCACGGCGGTCGAAACGCTGGGCCAGCTGCCGCCGATCTTGAAGCATGCCCGATCGCTGTTGCATCCGCTGCCGTCCGACAAGCACTGGACGCCGTATCTGGGCGAGACGCTGGACAGCGGCATGGCGACGTTGCTGGCCGCCGAAACGCTGGAAGCGATCCGCTTTGTGTACGGCTTGCAGCCCGAGCCGATGCCGGGCCTTAAACTGGCGGGCGGCACATCGTTTACCAGTCCCGATGCGGGCAACGGCCAACAGGGAACCGATGGGGGCCACCTGAACGGCCCGATCGACGACATCCGGCTGCGCTCGTGGGGCATTCAACTGGTCGATGGGCGCATGCCGGGCTTCGCGGCCATCGTTGGTTGCGCCAAGAGCAACGAAGTCGCCGTGAAGATCGTTCGGGAGTTGCAGCGCCGCAGTATCCTCACGTTCTTATCGGGTAACGTGAACGGCCGCAGCATCATCCATCAATTGCAGGAAGAAGGCGTCGAACTGGGCTACGATACGTTCACGGTGCCGTTCGGCACGGATACGCTGAGCGCGATCTACGCGTTGGGCTTCGCCACCCGATCGGCCTTGACGTTTGGCGGCATGAAGGGCGGTATGCCGCGCGAGATTTTGAATTACAACAAAGATCGTGTCTTCGCCTTCGTGCTCGCACTCGGCGAAGTGGACGATCTGAAGTACGCGGCGGCGGCGGGCGCGATCAACTTTGGCTTCCCCGTCATCGCCGATACCGTCATCCC
The DNA here is from genome assembly GCA_030834835.1 of Thermoflexales bacterium. Lineage (GTDB taxonomy): Bacteria > Chloroflexota > Anaerolineae > Fen-1058 > Fen-1058 > JAGOBP01. The sequence continues at coordinate 4,554 of JAUQXD010000480.1, forward strand.
CGAAATTCTGCCGACGGGTGTCACTACCTACGAACACGTCGTGTCGATGCCGTTCAACGAAATCGGCGGCAAGGACGACATGGAACGCGCCGAACAACTGGTGCAGAAGTGCATCGAAGTGCGCGGCGTCAAAGTGAAAGTGTCCAACGTGCCCGTGCCCGTGCCGTACGGCTCGGCGTTTGAAGGCGAAGTCGTGCGCAAGACCGATATGCGCATCGAGTTTGGCGGCAAGCACACGCGCTGCTTCGAATTCCTGCACATGACCGATCTGGACGCGATCACCGACGGCAAAGTGGAAGTGGTCGGCCCGACGTTCGAGAACATCCCGGCGCAGGGCCACATGGATATGGGCATCGTCGTCGAGGTGGCGGGCCGCAAGATGCAGACCGACTTCGAGCCGGTGCTGGAGCGGCAGATTCACTACTTCGTCAACGGCGCGTCGGGCATTCAGCACATCGGGCAGCGCGACATCGCGTGGATTCGCATATCCAACAACGCCGCCGATAAAGGCTTTAATTTAGAGCACTTCGGCAAGATTTTGCACGCGCGCTTCCACGCCGACTTCGGCGCGATCGTCGATAAGGTGCAGGTGACCATCTACACCGATCCGGCGAAGCACGCCGAGTGGCTGGCGAAGGCGCGCGAAGGCTACGACTTCCGCAACCGCCGATTGGCCGACCTGACCGACGACAAAGTGGAAGAGTTCTATTCGTGCACGCTGTGCCAATCGTTCGCGCCCAATCACGTGTGCGTGGTCAGCCCGGAGCGATTGGGCCTGTGCGGTGCGTATAACTGGCTCGATTGCAAGGCGTCGTTCAGCATCAACCCGACCGGCCCCAACAAACCGATCAAGCTGGGCAGCCCGATCGATACGAAGAAGGGCTACTGGTCCGGCACCAACGATTACGCCAAGATCGGCTCGCATGACGTGGTTCAAGAAGTGGCGATGTACTCGATCATGGAGAATCCGATGACGGCCTGCGGCTGCTTCGAGTGCATCGTGATGCTGATCCCCGAGGCGAACGGCGTGATGGTGGTCAGCCGCGAGGACACGAGCATGACGCCGGCGGGTATGACGTTCAGCACGCTGGCCGGTGTGGCCGGCGGCGGGCAGCAGACGCCGGGTGTGATGGGCGTGGGCAAGTATTACCTGATCAGCCCCAAGTTCATCACGGCGGACGGCGGCTTTAAGCGCGTGGTGTGGATGAGCGGTACCTTGAAGGAGTCGATGGCCGAAGAGTTCAAGGCCGTGGCGATCCGCGAGGGCGACCCGGACTTGATCGATAAGATCGCCGACGATAAGAGTGTGTCGACGGTGGAAGAACTGCTGGCGTGGATGGAGGAGCATAATCATCCCGCGCTGACGATGGATCCGATTTTCTAGCCTCACCTCTGCGAAGCATCCCCTCTCCTAATGGAAACGTTGGGAGGGGGGACAAAAATGCTGTGTCAGGGAGGTAGCATCATGTATAAAGATCTAAGCGAAGTAGATTTCGATGCTATAGAATTCAAAGAAGATTTGACTTCACTTCTTGGAAGCATGACTTCGGACCAACGAGAAGGTGCAGTTAGGCTGATATCCTTAGTTGAAAAACATCTTTCACATATGGGCTATAGACAGATGTGTCGCATCATGATCTATGAAAAGCGAAAGCTTAGAATTCTGTCAAAGTGAGTTAGCGCCTTGCTGTAACTCTCGACTGTGTGCATCGTAGGAGAGGGTTACATGAAATGAGGCGTTATTTTGCAGGTGCTGATGACGGATCTATCTGGTACACATCTATCGATAAAACAGCAAATTGAGAAGACTACCGCCGAGCAATTTCTTGGCGTCTACAATCGAAGATTTGGCACGGATTTCAAGATTAGCCAACTCGGAGATACTCCCGATGTCGAATGTAAGGATCAAGGCTCCGGCAAGAAGCTGTACTTAGAAATTACATTGCTGCAGGACTGGGAAGGGGAGATACAGGAAAGGCTCAATGAACAGGCATCTGCAAACACAACTCCAAAGTTGGCTAATCATGTTGCCAGCTTCGAAAACGATACTCTACCGACATTGAAAGAACGACTCGTTAATAAAATATCGTCTTATTATGGCCCTGATACTGCTTTGGTTATACGACAAGTAAGTGTGCTTTGGTCAGCTGAAGATTGGAAACTCCATGTAGGAAAAATAATTTCCGAGGTGCTAGAAGGTAAGAAAGAGAACTATGGAGCGGGAATATGGATTCTCTGTACGAAAACCATTGGATTGCTCGGTGAGGATGAGCTTTTCTCTTTATCGGATGAGCCTGGGCAGAAGAAGATTGACATGTCACTACTACACACTAAGATAGGACCTGTTACAGCGAAGGTGGCTTGGGCAGGTTCCATTTCTACTGAATTCTCCGACTTCGTTACTCATGACGGTATCGAAATCGTTCGAGTCGAATCACCTCATGGATGTGGAGAGGCTATACTGATTGCTTTTCCAAAAGAAGAACCTGAACTTGTGAGGCAGAAGGCAATGGAGTTCTACCACAATCAGATGATATATTATTGCAGATGTGGAAGAGGGAAGTTCAGCCATACGGCCTCAGAATAGACTGCAACGAGGTGTTGAAGGTAACGAATTTTATCGAACGGGCTTCGCCGGCTGACAGCGGATGGTACTCGTCGAATGAATTATGCGGGCTGATACGCTGCGCGGGCAACCCACAGCGGACTCTGAAGCGGACAAACGGACAGAAGCGGACGGGCAGACCTCGGAGGTTTTACGACCAATGTGGCCTTGCCTGCCAGCCCGTTAGAATGACCATCAGGGATTGCCTGCCAGCAGGTGAAACCTCCGAGGTCTTGTTATGGCTCAGGCGGCTTCACATAGGTGATTTGATCGGCGTATTGGCCGGGATCGGCGGTCAGCCAAATCGCGCCCAGCGCTTCGATAATCTGACCGATTGACATTTTGCGGCGCAGTACGAAGATGCCGGGAATGTGGCGGCCTGTTGCCAGGTGATCTTTCAAATGAGCGGGCATGGAGGCGCGGTTGTAAGTCACCAATGCAAATTGTTGTGTTTCGCACCAGAGCAAAATATCGGGGTCCAGCGTGCCGCGCGATGGCACACCCGGTTCACCGACGGCCCACACCACGGTATCGGGCCACTGTTGACTCAAGGCGTCGCGCAAGCTGCGCCCGATGTTTTCGTCGAGCAGGAATTTGAAACTATTCATCCGAATTCGTTGCGTACTTTGCTCTGGCTTCGGCTAGAACTTTCTGAACGTCGGTTTCCAGAAATTTGCGCCAGCCCGGCGGCGGATTCTTTTCCTGTTCGGCCAACATCCGCTCGCCGTGATCGAGCCAGTCGGCCAAATACTGATTTACGGCTTCCTGATTGTGGTAGTAATAAAGAATCGTGGCGTAAATTTCTTCCAGCGTGAGCGATGGGTATTCAGCCGCGATCTGATCCGGCGTGCGGCGGCGATGGATGAACTCATACAGCACCGTCTCAATGCCGATGCGATGGCCTTTAAGCCGAATATCATCCGGCGCGAGAAAGTCGAAATAGTCTTCCAGTTGCATGGTGGTGCCGCCCTGCGAGGATTGTAGCGTTGAACGATGAGGACGTCAACGGCATGAACAGAAGCAGACGGGCAGACCTCGGAGGTTTTACGACCAATGAGGCTTTGCCAGCCGGGTGGGCTTTCAGCGGATGCTTCGCAAGCGGACACATGCGGTGCAGTGCTCTCGTAAGCGGATGTTGCCCGCCGCGAGATTCGTGGATTCGCTGGAGATTCGTTGACGGCGATTTCACCCTCACCCGGCGCTTCGCGCCACCCTCTCCCACAGGAGAGGGAACGCTCTCCCTTCTCCAACAGGGAGAAGGGTTGGGGATGAGGGTGACGGGCAACCGGTAACGATACTAATCGAGCAGCGTAGATGGACACCGACCGCGACCTGTATCAACTTTTACAAATCGATCCGGCCGCCGAGCAGGAAGTAGTGCAAGCCGCCTTTAAGCGGCTGGCGTTCAAGTACCATCCCGACAAGAACGCGTCGGCGGACGCCCACCAGCACATGCAGGAACTCAATGAGGCGTATGCCATCATTGGCGATCCGGCCAGGCGGGCGGCGTATGATCGACAGCGACAGATCGCACACGCCGCGCAGCGTCGCATTGAAGATGACGCTCGCTACCAGGCTGAAGCCGCGCATCGCGCCGAACAGGCTCGTCAGCGCAAGGAACAGCTGGCGGCTCAACGGCGGGCCGAGAATGCCCGTCAGGCAGCCGCCCGGGCGGCCTCGGCGCAGCGGCGGGTGGAATACGAGCGGCACATTCGCGAGCAGATGGCCGCTCAGCGGCACGCGAAACATGAGCGACAACAGCGCGACTGGGCAGCACAGCAGGCGCGCGAGGCGGCGCACGAGGCGGCGCGCGAACAAGCCGCCACAACGTCGATCGAAGCGCCTGGGCCGGAACCGATCAATCCAATCGAGCCACACGTCCCGATTGGACCTGAACCTGGCCCGCTTACTGATTCGTATTACGACGCGGCGCGCAGTAGCGCGGAGCGCCCCGGCGCGAGCGAACTCCGGCACATGGCGCTGATCCAATCACAGCGGGCGCTTCAAAACGAAATCTTCAAATTGGATTACGGCATTACGGACGCGGTTGAGCGGCTTAGATACTGGAGTAACCGACGCATTCCGTGGGAATTCGATTTACAGGCGGGGCAAGGCACGAAGTTCATGCTCGGCGGCGCGATGACAATCATCGCGTTGGTGTTGGCCGGAGTTGGGCTGTGGCTGGGTAGTGGATTCCGTTGGACGGCGACCTGCGGCCTGATTGGCGTCAGTGCCGGCTGGTGGACGTGGCGCACGTGTGTATTGATTGTGCCGGTCGAATCCTTTGTGGCGGCGTGGACCGAAGCCAAAAGTGCCCGGGAGTTGCAGCTGCAGCATCTCAAAGAAGAACTAGCTCAACTCGAAGCCGCGCTGCAGGTGGATGCGATCAGTTCATCAGGTGATTAAATCACTGGCGGCGTTCCATCGAATTCATTCATTGGGAAACAAATGACAGACGAAACCAACCTGACCGAACGCAAACTCGTCCGCGACCTGATGACGGTCGGCGTACCAACGTGTCCCCCGACCACGCCCCTCGTCGATCTGGTGCGGTTGATGCTGGAGAAGAACTGGGAGGCCGTGGTCGTCCTCGATGGCGACGAAGGCCACGCGATTGGCGTCGTGGGGCAGGCCGAGATCGTCAAGTCGTATGAGCGCGAAGACGCTCGCACTCTTACCGCCGAACAGGTGATGCATGAAGGCGTACCGCAAGTGCCGCCCGATATTCCGCTGCCCGTCGCCGCGCAGATGATGCTCGATCAGCACGTGCGCGCCTTCTTCCTGATGCACAACGCGGGCGGCGTCACCTATCCGGCGGCGATGATCACCTTTCGCCATCTCATGCGCCACCTCGCCGCGGAGAGCGACGACGACCTCAAAGATATGGGCATCGCGGCGGCGCGCAAGGCGCCCTTGCAGCAATTCATCGAACGGCGCGACGCGGCCAAGCGGGCCGCTGACAGCCGAAGAAAATAAACTTTTGAGGTTGGAGGTTGGAGAGTGGAGATTAGATGTTGGAAATTGGAAATTGGAGTGTACGCTGAAGCACGGTGTATGCCTCCAATCTCCAACCTCTAACATCCAACCTCCAACTTCCAACTTCCAACCTCCAAATCAGGAGTGACACATGCCGATTGAAATTCCGAAGGACAAGTGGGCGGGTGCAGTCAAATCGATCACCCTCGGCGCGACCGCGGCCGATGGTGGAACCCGATCGAGTGTGGTCACGGTCGGCGGCGAGAAGGCGTTGCCCTTCATGCACTTCGAAGCCGAGATGCCGCATAAGCCGGTCGTCGCGATCGAGATCAAGGATCGCAAGCCGGACGATTGGTCATCGCTGCTGCTCGATGTGTGGGGCGACGCCATGAACGATCCGGCGGCGTGGGCCAAAGCGGCCGAAGCGGCGGGTGCTGATCTGCTGCAAATGACGCTCAGCCTCACTGCGGCCGATGGATCACCCAACACCCCCGCGAACGCTGTGGCGGCCGTGAAGGCGGTGCTGGCCGCATCGGGTCTGCCGCTGATCGTGTTTGGGCCGGGGCAGGTCGATCTCGACAACGAACTGCTCGTGCCCATCGCGGAAGCAACCAAAGGCGAGCGTCTGTTGTTGGGCATCTGCGAGGACAAGAACTATCGCACGATTGTGGCGACGGCGATGGCGAACAACCACCTCGTCACCGCGCGCACGGCGATGGATGTCAACCTCGCCAAGCAGCTCAACATCCTCATCAGCGACATGGGCTTGCCGCTCGATCGCGTGATCATGGATCCGACGACGGGGGCGCTGGGCTACGGCATCGAGTATGGCTTCTCGGTGATGGAGCGTTTGCGCATGGCCGCGCTGCAAGGCGATGCCATGACGCAGCTGCCCATGATCGTCACGGTCGGCGCGGAAACGTGGAAGACCAAAGAGGCCAAGGTCGGCGAAGGCGTCCCATCGGCGTGGGGCGATTGGGCCGAGCGCGGTATCAACTGGGAAACGATGACGGCCATGACGCTGCTCGAATCGGGCGCGGACATCGTCGTGCTGCGGCATCCCGAGAGCGTCAAGCGCGTCAAAGCGGCGATCGCTGATCTCATGGTTGCGGCATAACTTATCGATACGTGTTGCGTGTTGCGTGTTCCGTTTTTACGCACCACGTACCACGCACCACGTAGTCAGGAGAACGAACATGGCCTTAAGTGGAATTCAAATCTACAAGTTACTCCCGCAAACCAACTGCAAGGAATGCGGTTTCCCCACCTGCCTCGCCTTCGCGATGAAGTTGGCCGCGAAGCAAGTGGAACTCTCGGCGTGCCCGTACGTCAGCGACGCCAGCAAGGCCCAACTCGCCGAAAGCGCCGCGCCGCCGATGCGCCTCATCACCCTCAAGTCTGATGGGCACGAACTCAAGGTTGGCAACGAAGTGGTGCTGTTCCGCCACGAGAAAACCTTCTACAATCGCCCCGGCCTGTTCATCAGAGTACGCGATGACGAAGACGTGGCCGCGAAGGTCAAACCCGCCGATCAATTTGCCGTGTCCTACGTCGGCATGGATTTGACGATCGACGGCTTCGCGATCGAAGCGACGGGCGATGCGGCGAAGTTTGCGGCGGCGGTTAAAGCCGTCCGCGCGATCAGCAAACGCCCGATCGTCCTGATCAGCCCCGACGCGAAAGTGATTGCGGCTGGACTGGATGTGATCAAAGGCGAAAGTGCTTTGATTTCAGGCGCAAATGCTTCCAACTGGGAAGCGATGGCTGACGTTGCCAAACAGTACAAAGTGGCCTTAGTGGTCAGCGCGGACTCGATCGAGGGTGTGGCTGCTCTCACCGAGAAAATCAAGGGCAAGGGCGTCGAAGACCTCGTAATCGATCCGGCAGTGAAGAATCTGAGCAAGCTGCTGACGACCAGCACGCAGCTGCGCCGCCTCGCGTTGAAGAAGAACGTCCGATCGGTCGGTTATCCGCTCTTCGTCGCGGCGAATGATTCGCTTTTGGCGACGCAAGCCATCGCCAAGTACGCGGGCTTCGTCGTGCTGGATGAATTCAAGCCAGAGACGGTTTATCCGCTGCTGGTCTTGCGCCAGAACATCTACACCGATCCGCAGAAGCCTATTCAGGTGCTGCCGGGCCTGTACGAGATCAACAACCCGAAGCCGGAATCGCCGGTGCTGGTCACGACCAACTTCAGCATCACCTACTTCAGCGTGGCCAATGAAGTGGAAAGCAGCGGTCTGCCCGCGTGGCTGCTGGTCACCGATGCGGAAGGCATGAGCGTGCTGACCGCGTGGGCGGCGGGCAAGTTCGATGCGGAGCGCATCGCCAAAGCCGTGAAGACGTTCAACGTTGCGGACAAGATTTCCAAGAAGCGTGTGGTGCTGCCCGGTCACGTCGCCGTGTTGTCGGGCGAACTAGAAGCAGAACTGCCCGGCTGGGAAATCAAAGTCGGCCCGCGCGAAGCGGTGGATTTGCCGGGGTTTATGAAACAGGCTTTGCAATGAACAATGACCAATGATCAATGAACAATTGGTCGTCGGCCGTTGGTCAACGTGCGAGGAGGTTGCCATGTTGACCGAAAACGAAGCACGCAACAC
>JAUQXD010000481.1 GCA_030834835.1 Thermoflexales bacterium
CGTAAACGCCATATCGGGCCGGTATTCACCTGGCCCCAGTTTGGGGGGAGAGCTGGCAGGCGTCTTTTTCATAGCGCCCGAGTTTACCCCAAACCATACCTTTTAGCATCGGCCTGTCGGTAGCCGTGCTACAGTGTCGAATTAACACTAATTTGAGAAGATTCGTGGAGATTAGTGGATCAAATCGACTCCCATGGCGCAGGCCGCGTACCACCGCGCAACGAATCCATGATGACTTCGGTGTGCGCGGGATAGCGATCGGCGTAAGCGCGCAGCAAGCCAAAGCAGCCCGCGATCATCATATCGCCGTAAGGCACAGCAAAATACGGGCGATGGCTCGATTCGCGCATGAGCGAACGGCGCGGCCCGACAATCGCCACAAACCGATCGGCTATCGGCGTCCGATCGAACAGCAGCGCCCCGTGGCCCATCGAATCAAACACCTCGCGATGTTGCAATGTACCGTCACCCAATTTATCGAGATAACCATCCAGTTGTTCACGCGTGATCTCGCCTGTGTGATGCTCAAACACGCCCTCGATGCCGCCCGGCCCCAATCGAAACGCCAGCGTGTGAAAGTTGCCTACATTGCCCACGATCAACTGTTGATGCTCGCTCACGCGCGGATCGAGTAGAGCGCCCAGCACCGCAGCGGGCGCGGTATCCATCAACAGCACGTCGCCTTCAAAATTCGCCGTGTCTTCCACCGCTTGCAGCCGCGTCAAATGATCGGGCAACTCGCCGCGCTTGAAGGCAAACGCCGACAGCCGATTCTCCGCGCGAATGCGCTGCTCCAGATAGTCAAAGCGAAATTGCCGATCAGAATATCCAGCGGGCGCATTACCATGATCGAACACGGCCAGCGCCAGTCCGTCGAGTTCGAGATCAAGCCCAAAGGCCGCGAAGGCCGATCGGATCATGTCCAGATCGAAGTCGCGCAGGCGCAAGGTGTGGTCTTCCTCTTCATCCAGGCGGCGCGCCTCTTCATCGCTGATCACGCGGATGCCCATCGCTTCCACTTTGTCGAGTTCGTCGTCAAAGGTCCTGGCGGCTTCGGCGGTGGCGTACGCTTTGAAACCAGCCTTAACGTGATCCTTCACCGCCCAATGGCTCGGCCCGCCGCCCATTGTGACACCCGTCAGCACGACGGACTCGCCCGCGCGCGTGGCCTGCTTCACTCGCTTCGCCACCAACAACGTCGGCGAGGGCATTACCAACTTCAGGCAATTCTCGATCTCTTTGTCGCTGTCGTACAACAGAATGTCTTGCGTCCCGGTTCCAACATCCACGCATAGAATTTTCATGGCCTCTCCGCCTCTCATTCTCTCCATCGCTCCATCGACTGAGTGACGGAGAGAATGAGGGATTATTGTGTTCGCCAGATCGACGCCCCGACAGGCAACGGCGGCAGCGGCAGATGGCCGTTGACCACGGTCGCATGCGCGCCGCTGAGAACCTCGACAAACTCCGTGCCGTCCGCGATCGCGCCGTGAGCGATCGGAAGCGCGCCGGCCGCCAACGGCTGTCGATTTGCCACGACGATGGTGGTTTCGCGGTCGCTATCGCGCAGATAGGCGATCGAGTTATCACCGACCGACAAAATTTGGAAGCCGCCATCGATCAGCGCAGAGGATGATCGGCGCAGGTGAATCAAGGTTTGATAGTAGGCGCGCAGATCATGCTCCCATGTCGTTCGATCCCAGTTCATGCACTGGCGCGGATCGCCGCTCAGGCCGATCTCGTCGCCGTAGTAAATGCTGGGCACGCCGGGATACGTCATCAGCAGCGCCACGGCCAATCGATTGCGCGCCATGTCGCCATCGACCACGTTGATCAGACGTGCGGTATCGTGGCTGCCCAGCAAATTGAACTGCTGCCGCGCGATGACCCACGGCACGCTGGCGCGATAAGCCTGCCACGTATCAGCCAGCGCTTGCGTCGGCCACGCTTGATCGGACACGACGAAATACGGCTCGGCGTGTTGGCGCACAAAGAAGAAGTTGAGCCAATACCACACCGGATGCGTGAAGCCCGTATAGTTCATCACCGCGTCCCAGCAATCTCCCTGCAATTGCGGCGTGCCGTCGAACCAGTTTTCACCCAACAAATACGCTGTGTCGCGTTCGCCCTTCACGGCCTGTCGAATGCCGCGCCCGATATCGCTGCCCAGCTGATCGGCCCCTTGCCGCGCCAGCATATTCGCCACATCGATGCGCCAGCCGTCGATGGCATACGGCTCGCGCAGCCACTGGCGAAAGATCGAGTCGCGGCCAGCGTACATCGTCTCGCGCAGCTTCGCGCTGCGAT
>JAUQXD010000482.1 GCA_030834835.1 Thermoflexales bacterium
CATGGTTACCTCCGTGGGAAATGTGAGTAGTTTGGTTCAATGCGCGGTCGCGCACTTGAGTTTAGCGTTGACCACTTGCGCCAGGACTTCATCCACCGCCAGATCGTGAGCGGTTGGCTCACCGCCGGCCTCGCGCAAGACTACGGCCTGATGAGCTTCGATGATCCAATCGACCGCGAGCGCCAGCGGAATCTTGCCTGTGTCGATGACGAGGTTGAAGGCATCGGCCGAGCTCCACACGACATCGTTGTACGACGACTCGACAAACGTGCTGCGCACCCGATCGTACTGCTGCACCACTTCGGTCGCTTTCGCCAGATCGTCGAGTTGTTCGCGCGCCATCACGCGCTGCGCCCGCACGGCCAGCGGCGCCTGCGTGCGCACCGTCAATACATCAGCCAGACCGCCCAGCACCGCAAAGCCGCCCCGTCCACGAATGACCACGTTGCCGTGTCGCCCCAGCGCGCGCAGCACACGATCCAGCATGTCCTTCATGCGGTTGTTGACTTCGTCGAAGCGCGACAACAGACTGGGCATCGTTTCATACATCTCTTTGAATTCGACCAGACCGTACTCATCCAGAATCTTCTCGATCAGCACCGAATCCACGTAATGATAGTTCAGCGCCGCAGCCACGCGCCCCGCAATTTCAGATGCCTCACTGCCGTACTCCCCCGAAATGGTAATGACTGCCATGTTAGCCTCCCTGCAACTGTTCCACGGTCACTTGAGCCAGGACGCTTTCAACATCGCTCACCGAAAAATGTCCTGCGCCCACCGTCAACGCATTGGCCGTGCCCGCGGCCACGCCATATTTCACCGCGTCCTCAAACGCAAAGCTATGCGTCAAGCCAAATGTAATCCCCGCGAGTGTGCTATCGCCTGAGCCAACCGCGCTCTTGATCGTCACCTGCGGCGGCCGAACATGCCACACTTGATCACGATTGGCGGCGACAGCGCCTTCAGCACCGATCGAAATCACGACGAGCGTTTCAAAGCGACGGGACAACTCACTGGCGGCTTGCATCAAACCCGATCGATCCTGCGGCGCTTTTCCGGCCAAATCCGTGAGTTCGGTTTCGTTAGGCTTCACCAGTAACGGTTTGGCCGTCACGCCCTGTCGCAACGCTTCACCGCCGCTATCGAGCAGCACCGGCACTTTCGCGCCGTGCGCAATCTCGATCATGTCCCGGTAAAAATTCAACGGCACGCCGGGCGGCAGACTGCCCGAGAAAGTCACCGCTTCATAGTCGGTTACGTGCGATCGAAACCAGGTTTCAAACTCTGTCACTTTCTCGATCGGAACCGCATCACCCTTCTCGTACAACTCGGTCAAGGTGTTGTTAATCGGATCGAGAATCGACAAACACGTGCGCGATTCAAAGTCCGTGTGAATGAACGCGGTGCCGATGCCTTCAACCTGCAACCCAGTCTCGATGAACTGGCCCGCGAAGCCGCCCACCCAACCGCCGACTACGGGCCGCTCACCCAGCGTCTTCAACGCCCGCGCGACGTTGCAGCCTTTGCCGCCCGGAAATGCCAACACCTGCTCCGGGCGTTGAATCATATTCAATCGAAACTCATTCGCGACGACGGTCTTATCAATCGCCGCGTTCGGATTCACACACAAGATCATAATGGTTGTCCGTCATTGCGAGCATTCTGAGCGAAGCCGCGCTTCTTGCGGCGAAGTCGAAGAACGCAAAGCAATCTCTTGGTCAAACGAATGGGGATTGCTTCGTCGCATCCTTCGACTCCGCTACGCTACGCTCAGGATGCTCCTCGCAATGACCGCTCATGCTTTGCCTGCCGCCCCAAAGAACTGAATACGTTCGCGCACGCGCTCGAACATCGCATCGCGGGCCGGGCCAAGATAGCGGCGCGGATCGATCTCGTCGGCGTTGGCCAGGACACCGCGCACGCCGAGTGTAAACGCCTGGCTCAACTGCGTGGCGACGTTGCACTTGCACAAGCCTAGCTTGATCCCCTGTGCCACGTGCTCATCCTTCACGCCCGACGAGCCGTGCAGCACCAGCGGAATATCGACGATCGCGCGGATCAACTTCAGTTGATCGAGGTTCAGTTCCACCTCTTTTTGGCGGATGGCGTGCACCGACCCCAGCGCAATCGCCAACGTATCGACGCCGGTGGCGCGCACGAATTCGGCCGCATCCGCCGGGTCGGTGTACTCGACCGCCTCATCGACGTTGCCCTTGCTGTCGGCGCGTGGCACTTCGCCCATCTCGGCTTCGATGCAGGCGTTGACCGAGTGCGCCAACTGTCGCAATTTGATCGTGCGCTTGACATTCTCTTCAAACGAAAACTCACCGCCATCAAACATCACCGACGTAAAGCCCAGGCTCAACGCCTGGATCACTTCGCTTTCGTTGGCGTGATCGAGGTGCAGGCCGATCGGCACACGCACGCTTTGCGCGGCAATGCGACCGATCTCGGCCATGTAGCGCAGGCCCAGCGTCACGTTGCCGTCGCCTACGTGCTGCAAGGCGCGATGACTGATCTGAATCAGCGCGGGCGCATCTTCGATCTGCGCCGCAGCCACGATGGCCTGCACCTGCTCCAGCGTGTTCGCGTTGAACGCGCCGATGGCGAAGCCCTCGTGCTGCGCTCGTCGTATCCAGGGAATGGGATTAACTAAAGTCATTATTCATAGCCTGTTCAACCGCGAATTCACGCGAATCTCCGCGAATAGAGTTTCATTAGCGAAGACGGGAGCACTGCACCGCATGTGTTCGCGTTCATTAGCGGTAATAATTAATTTTCCGGTTGTAAGATGATCTTGCGGTAGGCGATGCGCCGCGCGCCGATGTCCTCAAAGACCTGCGTCGCCGCCGTCAATGGATAGCGATGTGAGATCATCGTGTCCATATCCAGTTCGCCGTCCTGCAAACGCGCCACCGTCTCGGTCCATTCGTGGCCGGGAAACGGCGCGGAATAGGACATGAAGCAGCCGTTGAGGCGCAGTTCCTTGCGCATCAGGTCTTCAATAAACGTCAAGGGCAGCGACGCTTCCGGCGGTTGATTACCGCCGCACACCACATTGCCGCGCGGCCGCGTCACCTGAATGGTCTGCGCCAGCGTCTGCGGCGAACCCGCGCACTCCAACGCCACATCGACGCCGTCGCCGGTCAGCCGCTTCACTTCCGCCTTCACATCATCGCGCGTGGGATTGAGCGTGACATGCGCCCCGAGTTTCCTCGCGGTAGCGAGATTCTCATCCACCACGTCCGTGCAGATGATCAGTTTCGCACCGAGGATGCGCAGCCACTGAACCGCCATCAAACCGATCGAGCCGGCACCGAGCACGATGGCGCTTTGCCCGGCTTCGAAGTTCCCCAGATCGAGAATATGCCGAGCGACGGTGGACGGTTCGATCAGCGCGGCGGCCTCAAAGGACAAATCCTCTGGCAGGATGAAGGCGTTCGTTTCGCGCATCTCGACATACTCGGCAAAACCGCCCGCCTGCCGCGAGCCGATGAACGTATACGTGTGGCAGGCCGAATAGCGGCCCGCTTTACATTGTTCGCATTCGAAGCATGGCACCAACGGGATGATGGCCGCGTGCTTGCCGATCAAATTTTCACTGACGCCTTCACCCACTTCCGTGATCACGCCCGAGCACTCGTGCCCCAGAATCAGGTTGTACATCCGGTGGCCCTTGACGTAGCGGCTGATGTCCGAGCCGCAAATCGAGACGGCCTTGACTTTCAGAATGACGTTGCCCGATTGGGGTGTGGGCGTAGGCACGTCTTGAACCGTCATCACGCCCTTGTTCTCTAATATTGCTGCTTTCATCGACTTAATCCTCTCCAAATGTTTAGACCACTGCTCTTGGTGCCAACTTGGCCGCTAGAAATGTTTAGACCACTGCTCCCGGTGCCAACCTGACCATTCCAAATGTTTAGACCACTGCTCCCGGTGTCAACCTGACCACTCCAAATGTTTAGACCACTGCCCCCGGTACCAGCCTAACTACTTGAAATGTTTAGAGCACTGCTCTCGGTACCAAGACGAGCCCGAAAAGGGTTACATAAACAATCGGGCGCAGAAAACCTCTGTTACTAGGCTAATTGAATCGACGCTAATCGATCAAAATCGGGTAGTAACTTGCGCGAGACACTCATATAGACGCCAAACAAGTCCTTATACAGGGCATGTCGCGCCGCCGACGGTTCAAATACCTGCCGATTGGGCAGCAAACGCTCCACGCACGCGCCGATGTCGTCGCACAGGCCCACGGCCCTGGCCGTCATCGCGAACAGTCCCAGCGAGTGACCACCTTCTCCGCCATCGGCCCGACGGGCCACGACAAATGGTCGGTTGTAGACATCCGCTTTGATCTGGCACCACACCGCGCTATGCGTCGCGCCGCCTGATCCCAGGCATTCGCCAATTGTTGCGCCGCTCGCTTCGGCGATGCGGATGTTGTCATACACTGCGAACGCGCAGCCTTCCATGATGGCGCGCAGCAGATCACCGCGCGTGGTTGAATACGACAGGCCGAAGAACACGCCGCGCGCGTTGGTGTTCCACAAGGGCGTGCGCTCGCCTGCCATGTACGGCACATAGATCACGCCGTGCGCGCCGGGTGCAGTCTGTGCCACCTGCGCGCTAAAGGCTTCAAACGGCTCATGCGTGCCCAGCACATCGCGGAACCAGCCCAACGATCCGCCGCCCACCGTGCCGCCTTGCAACAGATATTGATTGGGCAGCACGTGATGCGAAAAGATCAACTGCGGTTCAACTACCACCCGATCGAGGCTGATGGCCATGCCGCCCGCTTGCCCGCCCTGCTCGTTGGTGTGACCAAGGCGTGTAACGCCCGCACCCAACGCGCCAACGGCGGCATCCAGACAACCAACTAAGACCGGAATGCCCGCCGGGAGTCCCAGTTGATTCGCCGCGACTTCCAGCAAAGGTCCGGCAATATCCGTACACTCGGCCAGGCGCGGCATCTTCTCTAACGGAATGCCGATCAACTCGGCGGCCCACTCATCCCAGCGCGCGCGGCGCATGTCGAAGAAGTGATAGCCGTAAGCCTGCGTGTAGTCGCAGGTGAATTCGCCCGTCATCCGCGCGACGATGAACCCGGACGAAGTGAGGAACTTGTAAGTCCGATCGAATACATCGGGCCGATGATTCTTCAGCCACAACAATTTTGGCGTGATATACGCGGGATCGATCGGATTTGCCGCCAACCCGATCAGCTGATCCGCTTCCGATAGATGCTTCAGCCACTGCGTTTCCTGTTCCGCGCGGCGATCGAGCCAGATCATCGCGGGATACAGCGGCTCGATGTTGCGATCAACGGGGACGAGTGTCCAGCCGATACCGTCCACGCTGATGCCTGCAACGTCATGCGGATCGATGCCGCTCTGCGCCACGACCTGCTTCACCGTCGCACAGATCGCCGCCCACCACACATTCGCATCGATCTCGGCCCAGACGGGTTCCGGTCGATCGAGCTTGTATGCCTGCGTGGCTTCGGCCAGCGTGCGGCCGGATTCATCCCACAGCGCGGTCTTCACGCTGGACGTGCCTTGATCGATGGTCAACAGGTAACGATGGGTCATAAAATCTAATCGATCCACGAAGACCACGAAGGAACACTAAGGCCTTTTCTTCGTGGTCTTCGTGACCTTCGTGGATCAGTTGGCAATAACGCCGTCCAAATCCCACAAGTCTTCCCAATCCTTCGCGCTTTCCCACAGGAACACTTGCCCTTTGATCAGGCGGC
Organism: Thermoflexales bacterium; assembly: GCA_030834835.1. Lineage (GTDB taxonomy): Bacteria > Chloroflexota > Anaerolineae > Fen-1058 > Fen-1058 > JAGOBP01. Next base: position 5,756 of record JAUQXD010000482.1, read on the forward strand.
AGTTCTTGTCGATACCGGCGATGGCCTGCATCTCAGCGTCGGTCAACGGATCGACCGTGACGCAGCGTAGATTGCCCGCATATTGATCGGGATAGATCGAGAACGGGATGGGCACTTGCCCGCGCTGCACCGCCCATTTGATGCACACCACGGCGGGATGCACGCCCAATCGATTAGCGATCTGGACGATCACGGGGTCTTCGATGTCCACCGTATCGTCGGGCGTTTTGTCGCGATCGGGCCGGGTGGGCGATCCGATCGGGCTGAAGCCGATCGGTTGGATGCCGCTCTCGCGCACGAACTTGAATAGCTCAGGCTGTTGAAAATGCGGATGCAGTTCCATCTCATTCGCGGCCGGCTTGATCCGCGCATCGCGCAGCAACAGTTTTAGTTTCGGCATCGTCATGTTGGATGTGCCAATGTGCCGCACCAGCCCCATGTCCACTAATCGTTCCATCTGCCGCCACGTCTTCATATAGTTCTCGTGGATGTACGGCACGGCGTGCGGATCGCGCGAATCGACGCTGACGCCGGGCGCGTGAAAATTGGGAAACGGCCAGTGAATGAGATACAGATCGAGATAGTCGAGTTTCAGATCCTTCAGCGTCTGCGCGCACGAGAGCAACA
>JAUQXD010000483.1 GCA_030834835.1 Thermoflexales bacterium
GCAGATTCAAAACGCGATCGACACTACGTTGAACGATCACGAACAGGAGCATGTGGCGGCCTTTGAAGCATACACCGGCACGGAGAACACGCCGATCGATATTACGGCCTGTCGCGGGCGAGTGAACGGCATGATTCGCACGATGCACCGCGATATCGAGCGACCGCGCCGGGCCGATGCACGCGCGCAAAGCGCCGCACTCGATCCGTTCAACTTCGATTTCACGATTGAGCCGTGTGAAGATGCGCCGGCGAGTCGATAGATAGCAGCCGGCCTCAGTGGATCACAGCGTGTAGCAGAGCGGGCTTCCATGCCCGCGGATCCGGCGGCGTGGGAGCCGCCTCCGCTTGCAATCTGCGATCTCTAAGCCTGAACGAGGGATCATGTTCAACGACGTGGATGAGACGCTGCGCGCGGTGCTGCAAGCCGACGTGCCCATCAACAAGGCCGAGATCGACATCACGTTCGATCGGCCCACGCGCGAATGGTCGGGGCGGTTGACCAAACCGACGATCAATCTGTTCTTGTACGACATCCGCGAGCGCGAGGAGTTGAAGGACGATACGCCCATCATCACGCGCGATGCGAAGGGCCGCGCCGTGAAGCAAGCGCCCGCGCGCCGCATCGATCTGGCGTATTTCGTCACGGCGTGGACCAAGGAAGCCGACGACGAGCATCGCGTGTTGGGGGCGGTGCTGGCGAGCCTCTACCGGCAGGCCATGATCGATCCCAAATATTTTCAGGGCGCGCTGCAAGGTACTTCATATGATGTGTTGTCGCGCGTGACACCGCCCAATGACCTGGTGAACCCGCACGACATCTGGGGCGTGATGGACAACGAGCATCACGCGCCGCTGTCGTGGGTGATCACCGCGCCGCTGGATGTGTTCAAGCCCACGGTCGGGCCGTTGGTGCGCACGAAAGAGATTCGGGTGGGCGGATTTGCCGAAGCGCCGCGCGAAGGGCTGCTGCAAATCGGCGGCTACGCCTATCGCAAAGGCGCGCCGTTGAGTCAAGTATCGGGCGTGAAAGTCTCGCTCGCGGGGACCGCTTTTGAAGCCGAGACTGACGCGCAGGGCCGATTCACTTTTGAAAATGTGCCAGCGGGTGAGTACACCTGGCGCATTCAGCCGCCGACAGGCAAAGCCAGGGAGCAGAAAATTGTTGTGCCTGCACCAAGTTACGATATTGAGGTGTAAACCTTCCCTGGAGAGAATTAAATGAAATATGGCGCACTCATCATTAAATTGCCTGACGGCAAGACGCGCGAGTTCGCGCTCGATCAGATAACTGTGGCAGTCGGGCGCGCGGAGAGCAACGGTCTGGTGCTCGATCACACCTCGGTTTCGCGCCGCCATGCCCGCCTGTCGGTCGAGTCCGGCCGCTTGATGATTGAAGATCTGGGTTCGGCTAATGGTACCTTCATCGGCAGTCAGCGGCTGACGGCTAACACGCCCAGCCTCATGCCTGAAGATCAAAGCGTGTGCCTCGGCGATGTCGAGATTCGCTACACGCCGCCACCGGTGGTCGAAGCGGCGCAGGCCTTTGCCAAACCCAGGGTCGAAACAGTCGCGCCCGCGACCGCCCCCGCCGGGCCGCCCGTCAGCATTTCCCTCGTCGGGCCTACGCAGCCCGTAGCGCCGGGGTCGATGACGACGGCGAACTTGACGATCCAGAATCGCGGCGCGGTGGTCGATGAGCTGGTCATCAAGGTGTCGGGCATCCCGATTGAGTGGGTACGGCTTTCCAAAGAGCGCGCGCCGTTATTGCCCAACGCGCAGGAAACGATCACGATCACGTTTGCGCCGCCCCGCCGCCCGGATGCCTCCGCAGCTGATCACGCCTTCACCGTCAGCGTGGTCTCGCGTGAGCATCACACGGGCGTTAATGCGAGCGGCACGCTGAAAGTGCTTCCGTTTCAGGGCTTTTCGTTTAGCCTGAATCCGCAGCGCAGCACACGCGATTTTCAATTGATGGCGCAGAATCAGGGCAATGCGCCCGCGGCCTATCGTTTTCACGGCAGCGATGACGAGCAGGCCTTGACGTACCGGTTCGGGCAGGACGGCGTGTCGCTGCAACCGGGCCAATCGGGCGCGATTACGCTCCACGTCGCGCCGAAGATCAAACCCAGAGTCGGCACGCGCGAAACGCGCTCATTCAATATCCTCGCGTCACCGCTCGATGCGACCGGGGCGGAGTCGAGGGCGATCGGCCAGTTAATCATCCGCCCGCCGATCCCGCCCTGGCTGATCCCGCTGGTGTTGGTGCTGACCTTATTCGTGTGCGCCGGCGCGGCGCTGGCTTACACGCAAGTGTGCGGCACGCTGGGACAGAATCTTCCGCTGTGTCCGGCGAACGCGAAGCCCGTGATCAATGTCTTTGACGCCACCCCGACCGAGATCGAAAAGGGCGGGACGGTCGCGCTGACGTGGGACGTGAGCAATGCCGATCAAGTGGAACTGACGACGCCCGTGCAAGAGACGCTGCAAAAGAGCGGCGTCAAAACGATCAGCGTGGAGCAGAGCACGAACTTTACCTTGAAAGCGACCAACAAGGTTGGTGGCTCGGTGCAGAAATTTGTCACGGTGAAACTAAAAAATTCGCCGCCCATCGTGCAGACCTTCACGTCTGATCCGCAGGTGGTGGTCGCCGGGCAACCCGGCAAAGTGACGTTGAGTTGGACCGTGGTTGGCGCGACCGGCGTCAGCATTCAGGGCGTGCCGGGAGTCAGCGGCGCGACCAACAGCGTCCAGATCGATCCGCCCACCGCCGATAAAGTTTACAAATTGGTGGCGACCAATGAAGTCGGGACGGTGGAACAGTCAATCACGATCCGTGTTTCGTCGGCGGGCTGTGTAATGGTTGGCAGCGCGGAGATGCGCACAGGCCCGTCAGGCAAATACGATGTAATCGATTCGCTGCCGGCGGGCATGTCCGTGTCGCCGGTTGGGCGGAATGGCACTGGCGAATGGCTGCGCGTGCAAGCCAACAAAGAAGGCTGGATTCCCGCCGGCAGCGTGAACTGTGCGAATGTGAAGATTCTGGGTGTGCCAACCGTCAGCCCGGCAGACATTCCCATAGAGCCAACGGATACACCGACCGTGACACCGACACCTACGAATACGCCGACGCCGACCAGGACGCCGACAGCGACACCGACAAAGACGCCCACGAAGACGCCCACCCCTTCACGTACGCCGCAGAGTGAAATTGACAAGAAATATGCAGCGCTCGGTGGCGCAGCCAGTTCTCTCAAGAAACCGATCGGGCCAGAGTCGGTTGTACCGGATGGAGTCGGGCATTATCGCTCCTTTGAAGGCGGCTCGATCTACTGGTCGCCCAAAACCGGCGCGTTTGTAGTTCAGGGGGCTATTCGCGATAAGTGGGGGGCCCTCGGTTGGGAAACCAGCTTTCTCGGTTATCCGGTCACCGATGAGTTAACGACGCCTGATAAACGTGGACGGTTCAATCATTTTCAAGGCGGATCGATTTACTGGACGCCGACAACCGGCGCGTACGAAGTTCATGGGCCTATCCGTGACAAGTGGGCCAGCCTCGGTTGGGAAAAAAGCGCGCTTGGTTATCCCATCAGCGATGAAGAACCATCGACTGGCGGTTGGGCGCGTCAGAGCCGCTTCGAGCACGGCATCATTCGCTGGTCGTCCGACAAAGGCGCAGTCGTATCTCTGAATCCATAAGACACTTTGAAACCGACTGCGTATTCATAGCAGGCGAAAGGAGGCGATTGGTGAATTGGTAATTGGTAACTGGTGATTGGTGAATTGGTCAACTGGTTAGTTGGTTGCCTGGAAACCGATTAGCCAGTGAATTGACAACCGCTCGACCGATTGACTAATAACCGATCAACCGATTGACCAATAACCGATGAACCAATTGACTACTCGATTAAGTGACAACGCGATTACGTGACTCATTGACAAAGCCACTACACGACTAAGGAGAAAGGCATGTCACCACAGTATCTATCACCGGGTGTATACGTCGAAGAGGTCGATCGGGGGTCGAAGCCGATCGAGGGCGTGGGCACGGCCGTCGCGGGCTTTATCGGCTTCGCGGCGAAAGGCCCGCTGAACAAGCCGACCTTTGTCGCCAACTGGACGCAGTTCGCCAATACGTTCGGCGGCTTCATGCCGGGCGCGTATCTGGCGCACGCGGTCTTTGGCTATTTCAACAACGGCGGCGGATCGTGTTACGTGGTGCGGCTGCCGTCGGGCGAGGCCCACGAGGGCATCGCCAAGCCGATGACGGCGGTGCCCGCGAAAGCGGCCGGTGCGCCGGCGACACTGCGCGCGGCGGCTCGCGAAGAAGGCAGTGAGAGCATCTCGCTGGACGTAACCGATGCGGGCGATGATAAATTCAATCTGACCGTGCGGCGCGGCGCGACCGAAGAGAAATATGAGGGCCTCAGCATGTCGGGGGCGAAGGGCGCACAAAATGCCGTCGAGACGGTGAACCGACAATCGAAGCTGGTGATGCTGGAAGACCTGAAGGTGGCGGGGTTGTCGGTGGCCGATCGGACACCCGTGCCCGGCACGTACTCACTCGCTGCCTCGGAGAGCAAGTCGCTGGTAGTGACACAGGTCGCGCCCGATGTGTATCAGGGCAACGTGGCGAATCGCAGCGGGTTGGGCGGTTTCGAGGCGATCGACGACATCACGATGATCGCCGCGCCCGATCTGATGAGCGCGTTTCAGGCGGGCGCGATCTCACGCGAGGGCGTGAAGGCCGTGCAGCTGGCGATGATCGCGCATTGCGAGAACATGAAGGATCGCGTGGCGATTCTCGATCCGCTGCCGGATTTGAATGTGCAGGATGTGAAAGACTGGCGCATGAAGGAAGCCGGTTACGATTCCAAGTATGCGGCGCTGTATTATCCGTGGCTGCAAGTGGCCGATCCGACGCCCGGCGCGAACAGCACGACGATGTATCTGCCGCCGTCGGGACATATGGCCGGCATCTGGGCGCGCAGCGATACGGAACGCGGCGTGCATAAAGCCCCGGCCAATGAAGTGGTGCGCGGCGCGATCGGGCTGGGGTTTGACACCACCAAGTCTGAACAGGACAGCCTGAATCCCGTGGGCGTGAATTGCATCCGGGCGTTCCCGGGGCGCGGCATCCGCGTGTGGGGCGCGCGCACGCTCAGCAGCGATCCATCGTGGCGGTATATCAATGTCCGCCGACTGTTCAACTTCGTCGAAGAATCGATCCAGCTCGGCACGCAGTGGGTGGTCTTCGAGCCGAACGATCTGGATCTGTGGCAGCGTGTGAAGCGCACGATCAATGCCTTCCTCACGCGCGTCTGGCGTGATGGCGCGTTGTTCGGCGCGACGCCTGAAGAGGCGTTCTTCGTCAAGTGCGACGCAGAGAATAATCCGCCGGAGACGCGCGACGCGGGCCAGTTGATCGTGGAGATCGGCATCGCGCCCGTCAAGCCGGCCGAGTTCGTGATCTTCCGCATCAGCCAGTACAGCGGCGGCGGGAGTGTTGCTGAGTAATCGGTGACTGGTGAGTCAGTAGATTGGTAAATTAGTAGATTAGTAAATTGGTTGACTTGCAACAGTCAACCGGTTTACAAGATTCAAACTAATTGCCAATCAACAAATCACTCAGTAACTAATCTACCAATTTACCAAGTTTCTATTCACTGGAGGATACCATGCCAACTGGTGGTCGAAGCGATCCCCTTGTCAGTTATCACTTTCACGTCGAGATTGACGGCATCACGCAGGCGCAGTTCCGCGAATGCGGCGGCCTGGGGTCCGAGTCGCAAGTGGTGGAATACAAGGAAGCCGTGAAGGGCGTCACCGTGATCCGCAAGCAGCCGGGCGCGATCAAGTGGTCGGACATCACGTTGAAGCGCGGCGTGAGCGACATCATGGAACTGTGGCAGTGGCGCAAGCAGGTCGAGCAGGGCAAGGTCGACGAAGCGCGCAAGAACGGCTCGGTCGTGCTGTACGATCAGGCCAACAAAGAGATCGCGCGTTGGAACTTCAAAGATGGCTGGCCCAGCAAACTCAGCGGCCCTCAGGTCAAAGCCGACGGGAATGAAGTGGCGATCGAGGAGTTGACGATCACGCACGAAGGAATGGAACGCGTATCGTAAACAGTAACCGGTCGATTGGTGATCGGTAATGGGTTGATCGGTCAACTGGTTGACTGGTTGACCGTTTGCCGATTACCAATTGACCGATCACGAGGTTTTCATGAACGTCCTCAAAACGGAATTCGAATTCACGCTGCCGCGCGGCTACGTGGATGCCGACGGTACGCTGCACAAGACGGGCACGATGCGGTTGGCTACGGCGGCCGATGAGATTCTGCCGCTGCGCGATCCGCGTGTGAAGTCCAATCAGGCTTATCTCGTCATCATTTTGCTGGCGCGTGTCATCACGCGGCTGGGCCAGATCACCGAGGTGACACCCAAACACGTCGAGGGCTTGTTCTCCGCCGATCTGGCATATTTGCAGCGTTTTTATCGCAAGATCAACGAGGAGGGCACCACGCACCTCGGCGTGCAGTGCCCGTCGTGCCAGACCCAGTTCGAGGTGGATCTCAGCCAACTGGGGGGATCGCGGGCTACCCCTTAGAGAAGCTCTACGAAGAGGTAGCCTATCT
>JAUQXD010000484.1 GCA_030834835.1 Thermoflexales bacterium
CAACCGGCTGCAACAACTCATCGAAAGCCTGTTGGAAGTGACGCAGAAAAGCGCCAACATCGCCGGGCTGCATATCACCCCCACCGACCTCAATCGACTGGCCGCGACACTGGTGTCCGACGCCGCGCCGCGCGCCCTGCAGCACGGCCTGACGCTCACCAGTCAGCTGGCCGCAGACCTGCCCCGCGTGTCCGCGGACGCCATCCTGCTGGCGCAGGCGCTGTCCAACCTCGTCGCCAATGCGCTGAACTACACGCCTGCCGGCGGCGCACTCGATCTGAGCACGGCGCAAGTCATCGACGAGGGCGAGACGTGGATCACGTTTGCGGTGCGCGACACGGGGCCAGGCATCGCACCCGATGAGCTGGCGCATCTGTTCGATCGGTTCTATCGCGGCCGCGCCGCCGCCGATTACAAGACGCCCGGCGCAGGTGTCGGCCTGGCCATCAGCCGCGATATCCTCACGGCGCTGGGCGGCCGCCGCACCGCGCAGAGCGACGGTGTGGCGGGTCATGGCTCGACCTTCACCGCCTGGTTACGACCGGCCTGAGGCCGGCGGCATCAAAGCCGCACTCACCCCGCACACCGATCAAAAACCGGCCAGGTCTGGCATCAGACCTGGCCGGTATGCTCATCCGGGCCATTATCGATCAATAGCGCGTCGATCCACATCAGATCACTGGACTTCGCCGCGTTGTCGAAGCATGAACAAGGCACCGACTAAGGCCACGCCAACTGCCGTCGTAACCACATTGAAGCCACGGCCCACCGCAAAGCCATACACCAGACTGATGGCGACCGCCGCCACGCAGACGGGTATGACCAGGAGCCTGCCCTGCACCAACAGGCGGTAACACACGAACGCCGCGACGCCAACGCTGATATTGAGGAGCGCGTCAGCCAAACGAATACTCGTAAAGCCGCTGGATACGATGGATGCGAGATGAATGAACCCAAATAGAATGCTCAGACCTGCGGCCACCTTAAAAGCACTGACCAGCTGTCGATAAAGTTCCGATTTCTGAAGAGCGGCCTGCTGATCGGTCATATCTTATGGCTCCTGTGGTGAGGTTATTTGTCCGTTCGCGAAGCGTCCGTTTGTCCGATTCAGAGTCCGTTGTCGGGCTGCGGCATGGAATCCCCGGCTTTTGGGGGACGCCGGGTCGGGCGATTTTTACGGATGAACTGTGTCTTTTACAGCAATCGGTCGCACATATTGAACCAAACTCATTAACATCTTACCAGGTTCTTCAAATGGAATAAGATGAGCCGATTTCTCAAACCAAATACCTTTCTTATAAGGTGCTGCTATCTTCTTAAGCCAATCGGCTGTTGGTTTTGATGGCGTATAGTAATCATGACGTCCCATGAACATGAATATCGAGATTGGAAACGCTGTAACATCCTTGAAATCTACAGTAAATAATTCAGATAAAACCTGCTCCAATGTAAAACTACCGCTTTGGTCAAGCGTCGACACCACAGTGTGATCATATTCAGGTGAGAGAAGCGGTCCAGAAAAATAGTAATTCGACTCAGTTCGAAATGCGCTTAAACCGCCATAATATTGTGCCCATTTTCTGGCAATACTGATCCGTTCGGGCGTCAGTCGCGTTTGACCAGGATAGGGGGCAATGGTCTCTAACTCAGAAAGTGCTGGTTGATTGCTATGCTTTTTGGCTTCTGATACTGCAAAGTCATAACTGACTCGTTCGTTATCCATTACATTGATCACCTGACCCATGCCAACATATGCGCTAAAGAGTTCAGGATGTTCCAGGACAGCCCTGAGTCCAATGATCGTGCCCCAACTGTGCCCAATCAGAATCACTTTTTTGGCATCATATCGGTGCTTAATCAACTCGACGAGTTCAAGTGTGTCGCTGACATATTGCTCTATTCGTAGCGTGCCACGCAGCAACTCGGGATCTGCCTCCAGAAACGTTCTTCCTGAACCGCGTTGATCCCAATTTACAACCGTAAAATATTCTTCAATAGGCCGTTGGTACATCCACATCAAGGGTGACAGCGGTGAGGCCGGGCCACCATGAATGAACAGCAGAATGGGATTGTTCTTATCCTGTCCCCGCGTGTAGATCCATTGCTCCACACCCCCAATCATGGTCTTGAAAGTTTCCTGGATTCCTTTCGGATTTACAATTCTTTCGAGATCAGAAATGATTTGCCTTGCTTGTGGTTGGCTCATGGATGATGTTACCTTGACTGACATGGATGTTGAGAAAAGCGGAACAAGTGCTTTGCTGACCAACCTAAAACCCTCGCCACAAAGCATCAGTCGAGCGCGCATTCGTTTATCCGATGTCTATTCGTTGACGGCTTTCATCCGGCTGCACGCCGTGTTGGGTGCCTCCGTGCAAGCAAGTGATTTCTGGAAACTGAGCCACCGTAAATTTAAGTTGCAGCTGGCATTACTTTCTTCTGATTCTTGTACAAAATGAGCCTTGCAAACAACCCGCCAATAAACGCGCCTATCAGAGGGCCAATGAGGAATGGGATTAGCCATGCTTCCATTCCGACATGATGCCATATTCTCCAGACTGTGCCATTGTCTAAAAGAACAAATCTTGTTCGATCGATGATCCATTCAAAGGCAGAAATTTCTCCACAAGAAATTACGTTGCCCGGAGGTGCCGGTAATTGCGGTGCGGGATCACCGCACATTTTGGGGAAGGTCCTCGCCGTAGGTGCTTTCTCTACCAATTGCCACGTGGATTGTTCGAAGTGATAAATCTTACCAGTACCGGCTTCAACAAAA
>JAUQXD010000485.1 GCA_030834835.1 Thermoflexales bacterium
CTATCCGCTGCCCGAAAAGTGGCTCAGCATGGCCCGGCAGCTATGCCCTACCGCGACAAATCAGCACGGTAGGCCACCTACCGCGATAAATCAGCACGGTCGGCCAGCGCCTACCGCGACAAAAACGCGCGGTCATCCTGAAGTAGTTGATGTTGTTGTTGTTGATCAAGAGAAAGATTCAGATCAAACCTTTGCCGATGACGCGGTCTTCGCGCATTTCGCCGCCCGGCAGGGCCGCCCGCCCTCACCGACCGGCCGCGACCGCCAGGCGGTCAGCGAACTCCGCGAGGCCGGCTACTCGCTGGCCGAAATTCTGGCCGGCATTGATCTCGCCTTTGATCGGGGTGATCAGCCCAAACGTTTCGCCTACTGCGCCCGCATCGTTCAGGACACGCCGCCCGCCCGCCTGCTTGCCCGCTCGCTGTCCACCCCTGAACTGCCGGCTGAATCTGATCAACTCCTAGCACCGCTCGCAATTCCGGCTGATCTCGCCGCAGCCGTCGAGGTCTATCAAAGCGCCGGCAAAGACCTGCGCCCCGCTGTGGTGGCCCGACTGCGCCTCCTGGCCGATGAGTGCGATGCGGTTGCCCGCCAGCACGCCTCGACCGGCCCCGAGTGGCTGACGCAAGCGCTGCAACGCGGTCTGGGAGTCGCGGATGATTTGCTGCCGTATGCGCAGGGCGTCCTGCGCAACTGGATGACGTCCGGCCCGACGGGGGCGCGTGCTGCATCGCGTGTGGCTCCGGCAAATACTGCCACACCCGTCAGCCCCCCCAAACGGGACTGGGATTCGGAATAGGGAGGTCGCCGATGAAAGCCGAACAAATCTGGCAGGCCGCGCTGGGCGAACTGCAAATGCAGATGACGCAGGCCACGTTCGATACCTGGCTCAAGCGCACCGCCGTCCTGTCCTACGCCGACCAGGAACTGGTGATCGCCTGCCCCAATCAGTACACCCAGGAGTGGCTGGACAACCGCCTGAAAACGACGATCCAGCGCATCCTGTCGGGCATCACGGGCCAATTGATGCAAGCCCGCTTCGAGGTGTGGCGGCCGATCGAGCCAGCCCCCGAACGCGTTGAACTTAGCGAGTCAGTGGCAGTCAGCCAGGTGCAGGTGATGCCGGAACGCGCGCCCATCGATTGGGCCGACCTCGGTATACCACCGAAGTTCATGCGTGAATCACTCGACACACTCGATTGGACGTGGCCGACGCTGCAAGCGCCGGGCTTGCGCGACTATGTTGATCACGCGCGGGACTACTGGCAGGCGGGGATGGGCTTGCTGCTCATCGGTCCGGTCGGCAATGGTAAGACCCATCTCGTCATGGGCTTGGCCAAATATGCCGTCGAACACGACTGGACGATCGCCGTCACCAACTCGTCGCAGTTTCTCGACGACCTGCGTAGCGCGTATGGCGCAGTGCGCGCCGGCCAACGAACCGACATCGCAGATCGAATCGTGCAGCGCCTGACGGACGTCGATCTGCTGGTCATCGACGATCTGCGCGTGACCAATTGGACGCCGTGGTGCCGCAGCCAGTTCTTCACGCTGATCAATCGCTGCTGGGAGAACGAGGTTCCGCTGCTGATCACCAGCAATCACGCCCTGAACGATCTGGCCGATCGCGCCGGGCAGATTGGGCTGGACGAAGCCACCCTATCGCGCCTCACCGGTTCGACGGTGCGCATCACACTGAGCGGCCCCGATTACCGCCTCGAACGCAAACGGCGGGTGCTCACGACCTTGCGGTCAACCGCGTCGTCACGCATCGCGGTCGGAGCGTGACGGATACAGCGCTATTTACTACCAGGGAGGATTTCACCATGAATGCGATAGAGGCTTTCTCAAGATTTGATCAAGACCTGGCGCGGCAGAGCAAGAGCGCCCTCACCCGGCACGGCTACGGAACTGATCTGCGCGATTACGCGCGCTGGGTGCAAGCGACCTATGGTGAGGAATTTGAGCCGGACGGCATCACAGCGGATGATGTGCGCCAGTATCGCGCGCACTTGCTGACCGTGCGTCACGCGAAGCCGGCCACGATCAACCGGCGGCTGGCGGCCCTGTCGATGTTTTGCCGCTGGGCGTTGCGCCACGATCTGCTGCACGACGATCCCACTACCGATGTTCCGGCGGCACAACAGGCTCGCTCTGCGCCGAAGGCGTTGAACCGCAGCGATCTCAATCGGCTGCTGCGCAAGGTGAAACAGTCCGGCAACCCGCTGCACATCGCGGTCATTTTGACGCTGGCTAACACGGGCCTGCGCGTTGGTGAGTTGGTCGCACTGGAGATCGCGGATGTGGAACTCAGCGAGCGGTCGGGCAAAGTGCGGGTACGGCTGGGCAAAGGCAGCCGCTATCGCGAAGTGCCGCTCAATGCCGAGGTACGGCAGGCGCTGCGCGCCTATCGAGCGGTGCGACCACAACCCGCAGGAAACGTGGCGTCACTGTTCATCAGCCAACGCGGTGAAGCCTTGACAGCGTCCGGGGTCTGGCGCATGTTGAGCAAGTATGTCCGACAGGCCGGACTGGACCACGTTTCGCCGCATGTGCTGCGCCATTCGTTTGCGTCGCTGCTCTTGCGCGAGCAGCAGGTCGATCTGGTGACGGTGGCGGACCTGCTGGGCCATCAGAGCGTCAACACCACGATGCGCTATACCCGCAGCACCGAAGCCAACCGACAAGCCGCCGTGGAGCAATTCGACGCGGGGGCGGTGGT
>JAUQXD010000486.1 GCA_030834835.1 Thermoflexales bacterium
CCCGATCCCGGCGAGGGCGTCGTGGGTGTCTCGGCGCGCGTGTTCGACCTGATCAACGGCAATTTGCTGGCGCAGGGGCTGACCAATGAAACCGGCCGCGTGAACTTTACGGTGACGGCCGCGGGAGCGGTCCAACTGGTAGTCCCGTACTTCAACTTCAGCCGCATTATCCTGCCCGAATCAGGCGGCGCGGTCACGATCCGAATCAGTCCGCACGAACTCCCACGTTCGATCCCATAACAGGAGCAAACGCCGGAGTCTGTGTTAGAGGCGGAAGAGGTGCGTTCGCCGTCGCCAGACCCGACCTAATTGATTATGCGTAACCGTTTGAAAGCTTCGTGGACTGATCCCGCGCGACGCCCGGTATTGCTGTTAGGCCTTGGGGCAGTGGCGCTGTCGATTGTACTGCTCGTCGTGGCGCTGACCCAGCTATCGCCCAAACCGCCCGAGGTCAAGCCAACCCCCACTCAGGCCGTCTCCCAGGCCATTCCCAAGACGTTGCGACTGCGCAGTCGATCTAAATCGCTGGTGCCAGTCAATGTCACCAAGGGCGATTGGAAGCCCACGGCCGAGATCGAGCAGGCCGAATGGGTGTATGGCACGCTGGTCAACTATGTCATCGGTCTGCCGGCCTCGCAGGAAAACAGCGACATGCTGCAGGCGATGAGCGAAGCGGACGAGATTGTCATCGACCTGTCCAACGGGCAGTCGTTGATCTTCCGGTACGCGGGACGACAGTTTGTTTCGACGGGCAGCACGGATGTTTTCGCGCAGACGCGGCCAGGCCTGACATTGATCTTGTTGGGTGATAACACCGATCAGCGGGTGGTGGTCAACGCCAATTACGTGCCCGATAGCGAAGTTGGCAAAGCCGTGCCCAGCAGCCTGGCGCAGATCAACACCCCGGTCGAACTGGGCGGCGCGAAGGTGACCGTGATCTCGGCCCGGCTTGTCGTCAATGCGCCAGGCGTACAGGTGGGTAGCGCCTTCTATATGGTGGACTTCATCGTCGAAAACATCGGCGCGGATGCGCTGGATGCCGCCAACTTCGTCGTCGAACTGCAAGATTACGCCAATCAAAAGTACCGGGTGTCGGAAGCCGCCAGCGCGCTCGGACCGAACCCGGCGCCGAAAGGTCAGATTTTGCCCGGCATTGCCGTGCCCTTCACGACGGGCTTCGATGTGCCGGCCAACGTCACCGGCCCGGTGCTGGTCTGGAACTTCAAGCCCAACGCGCAGTTCAAAGCACAGGCCAGCGTGGCGGTGCCGCTTGTCGGACCCACGCCCACGCCCGATCCACGCACGAAGTTGGTCGTCCAGATCACGCAGGCCTACTTCAACACCGAGCAGACCGAGATGATTATCGTGGGCGGGGTGGGCAACACGACCGGCGTGCCCGTGTCGATCAACGCGTCCGACATCAGCCTCAGCACGCCTGAAGGCGTCCTTGCTGCAATTCGCGGATCGGAACCGCCGCTGCCTTTCAACGTCGGGCCGGGTCAGACGCTCGCCTTCTCACTGCGTTTCAGCCGGCTGCCGGGCACGTCGGCAATTTTGAAGGTACTGCTGACTTCCTTCCAGTTGAACATGCAGTAATCGGTCCGGCGCAGTTGAACCATCGACCACGGATGACGCGGCTCTCGCCGGGATGTCCGTGGTTCGTTTTTCCATGAAGGATAGGTCATGGCCTGGCGGCGAGCGTTCATTTTCTGGCTGGCTAGCGTACTGCTGATCGCGTGTGGAGCGCCTGCGCCCACGCCAACAGCGATCTCGCCGACGACGCTCGGTGTGCCAGCCACCACTCAGCCTGCGGCTGCCCCCACACCCCGATCGGTGCGAAGCATGCCGCCCCCGACGATTGCTGTAGCGGTCGTGCCCACGCTGCCACCCATCATCGTGACGAATCCATTGCCCAGCGTCACGCCGTGGCCAACGCCCACGCCAGACTTCACCCTCACGGCGATCGCGTTGGATGGTACGGCCACCGGCATGGCATGGAGTGCCACCGCGACGATTGCCTCGTTCAACACGCCGATTGCAGTCACGGTTGTGGCGGTACCGACGTGTATGGCGACGTGGCCCACACCCACCATCGAAACGACTTCGGCGGCGATTCAGCACTTTGAATCGGGGCTGATGTTCTGGCTGCAATCGCGCAATGAAATCTGGGTACTGATCGCTTCGCCTACGCCGAATCAATTCTACTGGCGCACGCTGCCCAATCAATGGAGCGAAGGCATCGCCGAATCCGATCCGAACCTCACGCCGCCGCCTGGTCGCTATCAGCCGGTGCGCGGCTTTGGTTATGCGTGGCGCGTCGGCAGCGGCTCGATGGAGACGCAGCGTCCCGATCTGGGTTGGGCGACCGACGAAGAAGCAGGCTTTGCCGCATCGCTGATCTATTATCCGCAGGGCTACTTCAGCCCCGATTGTGCGTGGATGCCGAAGTCGGGCATCTATGAACTGCGCGATAATCGCGGCAAGGTGTATCAGTTTGTGGGCGAGGGGGGCGTGGCGAATCTGGTAACGCCGTAATGCGTACTGCGTGGTGCGTGTTGAATGATGAGGGACAATACATGATCAACGTTCACATGCTTGAAGATTTTGAAGCAGAGACGCTGGCGGAGTTGCGCGCGCAGTTGGATGAGCGTGTGTGTTTAACGCAGGGCGAGTTGCCAGCGGATACGCACATCTTGATCGGCGGGCGGCCTACGCGCGAACAATTGCTGGCATGTCCGCAGGTGCGCGCTATTATCGTGCCGTGGGCGGGCGTGCCGGATAGCACGCAAACGCTGCTGCACGAGTTTCCACACATCACCGTGCACAACCTGCATCACAATGCCGCTGCCACCGCCGAATATGCTATCGCGCTGATGATGGCCGCCGCTAAATTCATCGTGCCGGCGGATCGACACCTGCGCTTGAATGATTGGACGCCGCGTTATGCGCCCGCCCGATCGATCGGGCTGGCGGGCAAAACAGCGCTGATCGTGGGCTACGGACAGATCGGCCAGCGGGTAGGGCGGGTGTGCGCGGCGCTGGGCATGACCGTGATCGCCACGCGGCGCAATCGGGTGGAGAAGGACGCCATTGCCGAGGTTTATGTGACGAGCGAACTATCTGAACTGTTACCGCGTGCGGACGTGCTCATCATTACCGCGCCGCTGACGCCGGAGACGAAAGGCTTGATCGGAGAGAAGGAACTGGCGTTGCTGCCGCGTGGATCGATATTGGTTAATGTGGGGCGCGGTTTGATCGTGGCTGAAGCCGCGCTGTTTTCAGCCCTAAAATCAGGCCATCTGGCGGCAGCGGGTCTGGATGTGTGGTATCAGTATCCGCGTGATGAGGCGACACGCTCAAACACGCCGCCGTCGCAGTGGCCGTTTCACGAACTCGATAATGTTGTCATGAGTCCGCATCGCGGCGGGGATGAAGTGGGCATTGACACGCAGCGCATGACGGAGTTGGCGGAGTTGCTCAACGCTGCCGCGCGCGGCGAGGTGATGCCCAATCGGGTGGATGTTAACGCGGGCTATTAAGACCGGTCAGGTGGCGCAGACTGTGCCTGTTTTCAGGCCTTTGGTGCGTCATCTGACGGGTCTCAACCACGATGAATTATTACACCTGGCAGCAGTCTAAGATCGCCGTGCGCGGGCGTGAGTTCACCATCGCCACCAAACCCGGTCTGCCGGATACGGTGATGGCCGAACGTCTGCTGGCTGACGCCATCGACGTTGAACCCGGCGAGCGCGTGGTCGATCTGCGCTGCGGCACGGGCCTGGTCGGTGTGGCGCTGCTGGCGCGTGGTGCAGACGTGACGCTGTATGACGATAACATCGTGGCGGTGGAAGCGACTAAGCGCACGCTGGCGGCTAACCGAACGGCTGGTGTCATTCCCGCACGTTTTTGGCGGGAATCCACTGAGGGTGTGGGCGTGGATGCCCGACAAAAACACTCGGGCATGACGGTCTCTCCCAGTTATGATGTGGCGATCATCAACGCGCCCAAAGGACGAGAAGTCGGCCATCGGCTTATCCGATCGGCGATCGGCGCCCTGAAGGCCGGGGGGCGGCTGTACATCGGCGGGGCGAATCGCGGCGGCGTAAAGAGTCTGATCGACGATGCGAGTGACCTCATCGGGTCAATGAACGTCGTTAAGATCAAGGCCGCGCATCGGGTGGCCGTCGGTGTCCGTGGCGAATCGATCGGCCTGAGTGACGATCCAGATTTTACGGAACACACGATCACCGTGCGCGATCAGACGTGGCGCTATGCGGCGTGCCCCGGCGTATTCGCTTGGGATCGATTGGATGACGGCAGCCGGGCGTTGATCGAAACGATGCAGTTGAAGCCCACGGATTCAGTACTGGATTTGGGTTGTGGTAGCGGCTTAGTCGGTCTGGTAGCGGCCACGTTGGCCGATCGCGTGGTGAGTGTAGACGCCAGCGCGCTGGCCGTCGAGGCGACCCGTCGGACGTATGAGATCAACCGGGTATTGAAGGCCGAAGTGCTGTTCAGTGATTGCGCCTCCGCCGTATTCGATCGCGCGTTTGACACGGTCGTGACCAATCCGCCGTTTCATCAGGGTGTGGGCACGGACTATGCGGTGGCGCGGCAATTCGTGATCGATGCGGCGCGCGTGCTGAAGCCGGGTGGGACGTTGTGGCTGGTGGCGAATCGGTTCTTGCGCTATGAACGCGAGCTGGCCGATCGATTTGCCGACGTCCGCATGGCGTATGAGGATAATCGGTTCCGGGTGTTGATGGCGATCAAGGGATAAACGCTGCTACGTCAACACCGACCTGCCACAAAAGAACGCAGAGATCGCACAGGCAGCCGATTTTCTTTCGTGCGCTTTGTGGTCTTGTGCGGCGACCTGGCATTATTTGCCAATCGGGGGCGCGGCGGGCTGCGGATTGCGCGCCTTGCGTGCGAGAAGGTTCAGCCCGCCCATGCCCGGCTCAAACAGCATCAGCAAGAGACTGCAAATCAGAATCACCGCGCCGATCCACTGGCGCAGCACCAGTTGTTCGCCCAGGGTGGCGATTGCCAGGAAGACCGCCACCAGAATCTCGGTCACGCCCAGCAGCGCGGTTTGAACACTACCCAGCTGCTTGACGCCCATGAACATCATCAAGCGCGAGAAGACCGTAATCGCGCCCAGGGCAAACATCGGCGGCAGGCCGGCCACGGTCACATCGCCGGGGCCGTGAATCAGGAAGGCCACCCACACCACCGCCGTCATCGCCGTCAGGACGTACAACGCCACGGTTTGCGGCGGCATTTCATACAGCACGCGCTGGCTCACCGCCAGGTGCAGCGCGTACATGAAGCCCGCGCCCAACATTAGGCCCGCGCCCACCGGGTCGATCTGGCCGCTGCCCACCTGCACCAACAACGCCACCGCGATCAGCGCCATCACCAGCCGCACTTTGGTCCAATTGGAAATCGCCTGGCCGTCGAGCCGCCGCACGACGACGACGAACAGCGGATACAGCGCGTACAACATCTGGCCGATGCCGGCGTCGATGCGGGTGAGGCCGTTGTAGTACAGCAGCGAACTGAAGCCATTGAGCGCGCCGGCGGCGAAGGAGATCAAGATGCCGGCCGGATAGATGAAGATGAATTTGCGGCGGCGTTTGCTGGAGAGAAAAATAGCCCACAGCACCAGCGCCGCGGCCAGCGTGCGGAGCGCCGTCAGACTGTACGCGTCCATCCCGGCCAGGTAGGCCTGTTTGCCCAGGATGGGCGTGGTGCCCAGCACCAGCGCCGAGAGCAGCGCCGCGCGGATGCCATTGCGTTGATTGCGGGACGGAGACATACGTCACTTCGGTTCCGGGCTGAAAACGCGCTCATACCGTCGCCCCGGACCACGGCTGAATTACTTGCTGTCGGGCTGTCGGGGCGGCGGCGGTGTCAGCGGCAGCAGAATGTGAAAGCGGCTGCCCGGCAGACGGGTGGCATCCAGCCCTTCGCTCTCCACCCAGATGCGGCCGCCATGCGCGCGAATGATCCCATGCGCCACGGCCAAGCCCAGCCCGAAGCCGCCGCCCAGAAAATTGTTGCGATGGGTGGAATGAAAGTCGGTGTCTTCCAGCACGTAAAACTTGTCGAAGATGCGTTCTTGCTCGGCCCGATCGATCCCGATGCCCGTATCGGCCACCACCAGGTGGATGGCCTCCTCCTCTGGCACGGCGTCCAGGCTGACCGTGCCGCCATCGGGCGTGTACTTGATCGCGTTGTCGAGCAGGTTGGTGATGGCGCGACGCAGGTAGTTGGGATCGGCCGACAGCGTCGGCACGCGCGATAGATCGCCGACGACCAGCTGGAGATTGCGCTGCTTCACAATCGGTTGCAAGTCCGCGACAATGGCCTGCGTCATCGCCGCCAGGTCCACTGGCTTGAAGACCAACTCCAGTTGCTCGGAATCGATCAGCGACACATTGATGACCGCATCGACGACTTCGTTGAGCCGCCGGGTCGCGCCTGTGATGCGATCGATCACGTCATTCAGGTGATCGTCGGCGCTGCCGCGCTGCTGCATCTCCATCTTCAGCAGACTGGTATAGCCGTAGATCAACGTGGTCGGCGTGCGCAGTTCGTGCCCTGCCAGGATCACAAAGTCCTTCTTCATCTTGTCCATGCGGCGCAGTTCGGCGTTGGCCTTCTGCAACTCAGCCACGGTCTTCTCCAACCGCGCGCCCAGTTCGTTGCGATATTCCTCCAGCCGCTGGACCTTGACATCTTCCGACACTTTCTCGCGCGCGCCGGCCAGGAACTTGTGGATGATGCGCGGTAGCGCATCCACGTCGATGGGTTTGGTGATGTAGCCATCGCAGCCGGCCACTAAGGCCCGATCGCGATCGGTGGCGAGGGTGGCGGCCGTCAGGGCAATGACGGGCACGTGGCGGGTTTCCGGCATTTCTTTGAAGCGCGTGGCGACTTCGTGGCCGGTCATGCCGCTGATATTGATGTCGGTCAAGATCAGGGCCGGCCGCACCTGGCGCGCCAGTTCCAGCCCGCTCAGGCCGTCTTCGGCCACCGTCACGTGAAAGCCTTCGGCCTCCAGCAAGCGCTGCACCAGCCGGCGGCTGCTGGGATCGTCTTCGATGTACAAAATCTTGATCGGGCCTAATGGTTGAGTGGGCATAGTAGCCTCGTGCGTCGGTAGATTGGTAACCGGTAGATTAGTAAATTGGTCCAATCGGCTGATTGACCCAGCTACTAACTTACCAATCTACCAATTTACTGGTTGACCAAGTCACTGCTTCAGTACTTCCAGCATCTTATCCACAATGTCCTGTTCGTTGAACGCGCCCTTCTGCATCAGGGACTGGGCTTTGCCGGACAGGCGCTGTTTCTCGATCGCCGTGAGTTCCTTGGCGGTCACCACGATGACGGGAATCCGGCTCAGTTCGCGATCGGTGCGCAGCACATCGAGCACGGCGAAGCCGTCCATCTCCGGCATCATCAGATCGAGCAAGATCAGATCGGGCGGCTGGGCGCGCACCATCTCCAGCCCGATGCGGCCGTTGACGGCCTCGCGGACCGAATATTTGCCGTGCGCCTGCAGGATGCGGCGCAAGAGTAGCGACGCTTCCGGCGTATCGTCCATGATCAGGATGTCGCGCATCCGATCGTCCAACCGCTCCAACGCGGACAACAGGCCTTCCTGCGGCGCGGCGGGCGACTTCGGCGCTTCGATGCTGCTCGACCATTCCTCGCCGAGCAATTCTTTCTCCACCGGGAACGTGTGGCCGGAGCAGTTGACGACTACGACCTCATCCCGCTTGATGGTCTGTTGGCCGATCAGTTTGAACAGGCCCGCGAAGGCGACACCGGTCGCCGTTTCCACCGACAACCCATCCATCTTGGCCATGACGTGCATCGCGCGGAAGGCTTCTTCGTCGGACACCATCTCCATAGCGCCGCCGGTCTGCTGGATGATGCGGCGCAGTTCGGTGTAGGCCAGGCCGGGATTGCCCGTCGCCAGCGTGGCGATGTGCGTCTGCGGATCGGTCACGATGTCGGCCGTGTCGCGGCCGGCCTTGAAGGCGGTGACCATCGGCGCGCAGCCGCTGGACTGCACGATGGCGATCTTCGGCAGCTTATCGATCAGACCCATCGCGTACAGTTCCTCGAAACCGCGCCACGTCCCGATCGGTCCCATGCCGCCGCTGACGGCCTGGATGTACCAATCGGGTGCGCGCCACTTACCGTAGCCGTCGAGCATGCAGCCGAGTTGATCGCACACTTCGTAGGCCAGCGTTTTCATGCTCTGCCGGGCGCTGATCGATTTCAAGCCTTTGTCCAGAAACAGGCCGCGATGCTGTGCGAAGGAGGCCGCGATCTCTTTGCATTGATCGTACGTGCCCGTGATCTTGACGACCTCGGAGCCATACAGGGCCACTTCGCGCATTTTGTCGGCGGGCACCAGGCTGGTGAGGAACGCCCACAGCTTGATGCCCGCGCGCGCGCAATAGGCCGAGTACGAAATGGCGACGTTGCCGGTGGAGGCGACGACGGCCTCGGTGATGCCCGCTTCCTTCATCGAACTGATCGCCAGCGAGGCCTGCCGGTCTTTGAACGAGCCGGTGGGGCCTTGCCGCTCATCCTTGATGTAGATGTGATCGTGCCCCAGCATGGTGCCGACGTTGACGGAGCGCAGCAACGGCGTACCGCCCTCACCCATCGTGATGATGTTGTCGGCATTGCGCAGCGGCAGCAGTTCGCGATAGCGCCACAGGCTGAACGGCCGCTCCGGCCAGCGGGGCAGGGCGTCACGCTTGATCGCCTCGAGGTCGTACTGAACTTCGAGGTAATCGTACTTGCAGTTGGGGCAGGCATTGGGCGCCTGGGTAAACGTCAAGCGTTGGCCGCAGCGCGGGCATTCTAAGATCGGATCGTGCATGATTGTCCTTGATCAGTAATGAGTGACGAGTTATGAGTAATGCGTGTTGCGTGTTGCGTGACGAGTGATCACTCCTGGTCTGATTCATTGAGCATTGTTAATTGTGCATTACTGAATCGTCCAACCTCCGTCGACCATCAACGTCTCGCCCGTGATGAGCGAAGCAGCGGGCGAAGCCAAAAACACGACCGGACCTGCCACGTCCATCGGATCGCCGATGCGACCAAGGGGAATCCGCTGGCGCACAGAGGCGCGAAAAGCCGGATCGTCCAGCCACTTCCTCGTTCCCGGCGTGGCGATGAAGGTGGGCGCGACTGCATTTACCGTGATGTTGTACTGCGCCCACTCCAGGGCCAGGCACTTCGTCAAATGCGAGATGGCCGCCTTGGTCATGCAATAGACCGATTCGGTGGGCAGCGCCACGAAACCAGCCTGCGAACTAATGTTGATGATACGTCCGCGCCGCTGCTTGATCATCACTTTGCCCACAGCCTGCGCCGTAAAGAACGTGCCCTTGAGATTGACGGCCAGCGTCGCGTCGAAGTCCTGTTCGGTGACGCGCTCGGCCGGGTTGGGCGCACCGATGCCGGCGTTGTTCACCAGAATATCGATACGCTTGAAATGTCGCACACCCGCCTGAACGGCATCGTTGATTTCGTCGAGGCGGGTGACATCCATCTGCACTGGCAGGACTTCCCGGCCCAGTTTCTGGATGCGCCTGACCAACGTTCGTGCACTGGATACTTGCCTCAAGCCCAGGATGATGTCGGCTCCGGCTTGAGCCAAGGCCAGCGCACAGGCACGGCCAATGCCTTTGGATGAAGCGGTGACCAGGGCTACTTGACCTTGCAGGGTGAATGAGGGTTGCGTGTTGGTCATGTCTTCCACTTCTATCCGTGCTTTAGTCAGCCGCTTGAGTGAGCTTAACGCCTGCCACGTACAGATGAC
Source organism: Thermoflexales bacterium (assembly GCA_030834835.1). Taxonomy (GTDB): domain Bacteria; phylum Chloroflexota; class Anaerolineae; order Fen-1058; family Fen-1058; genus JAGOBP01. The sequence continues at coordinate 9,860 of JAUQXD010000486.1, forward strand.
CGTTGTCGAGTTCGCCTGCTATGTCAGGGATTAACTTCCGCAAATTTTTGGCGTAGTTGGTCTGCCAGAATGCCATCAACTTGCTGCGCGCCGCCTCATTGATGTGAATGGCGTCTTGATCATCGATTAACAGCATGGCGACGTCATTGATGTGCTCGGTGACGGCGAAGAAATAATCATCGTTGTCGTCACGCTTCGATTGCAGGTACTCCGCGATGTGCTCCTGCAATTCAAATTCAAACAGGGCCAGCGTCAATGGGCCATCTTCAGCAGGGCTTTCTTTAGGTTCTTCTCGATGATCTTCTTGCGCATGGGTTTCACGGCTGCTTGTCCTCACTGTACTCCGCCCAGTACAGCACATCACGATAATCTAGTCTGGCGGCGGTCACGTACTGCAGGAGTTTGTCCACGTCGCCTTCGCTGAGTTTGAGTACCGCGATCTGGACTCGTTCGCGCTCGCGTTCGTAAGGCTCGGTGCTGTAGGCGTCCAGCACGGCCAGCACGCTGGCTGTATCCTCATCGGGTAGCCACTGCCTGACGGCCGCCAGCACATCTTCGCGTGAATATGGCACAGACATACTCTTACGCATGAGTTTGTGCCAGGCCGCCGGCCTCTGTGGCTTGCTCAATTGGATAGACAGTCAAAGGCTCTGGCTTGCCCTTGACTGTGATCTCGCGTTTTGCGCCAGGCAGTATATCCTGGTGGGATGCCAATTGAACACTATCTGAAATCAGGATTTCGCCGCCTTGGGCGCTGGATTCGATTCGCTTGGCTACGTTCACCACGTCGCCGATGACGTCATAGAACTTGACGGCCGAACTACCCAGTAGTCCTTCCATCACCACCCCGGCGTGCAAGCCAATCCCGACGCCAAGATTCTGTTCGGCCAACTTCTGATTGATTTGCCTGCGCAGTTGGATCGCGGCGTCGATCGCGTTCCCGGCCGTCGCATAAACGGCGAGTAGTTCATCGGCAGAAAATTTGAGTTTGATCGGGCGATAGTTGGCGCAAATACCTTCGGCCAGGCCGTAATACCGGTTAAGCAGCGTCGCCACTTG
>JAUQXD010000487.1 GCA_030834835.1 Thermoflexales bacterium
ACTTGCGCGAGACGCTGACTGCACAACACCGAAACCTTCACACCCAGGCTCAGGCCGCCAAACCCCGATTGATACGCAGCCTCGATCTGGCGCTCAATTGCGCGCTGCCACGCCGCGTATTCGCCATCGCGCAGATCGTACAGGCGCGCGGGCAGCTGACGCGGCTCGGTCTGTACCAGCCCGCTCACAAAGTGCGCATCATCAAGCGTGATCGAATACGTCTCGCCGTTGATGGGATGATGAACACTCAACGCGAGCGGCGTCCGCTTGAATCGATCGAGCAGTTGATAAAACACGGTTTGCACGTCAGGATAAGCCATGCGACAAATCGGATCGGCGGCGCAGTTGGCAAAAGTAGTTTCAAAATAGCGCGTCAAACCGTCGGGCGAATCGTTGAAGATGAAACTATCCAATGGATACATCGAGTCGAGCACGGCGGTGCGAATGCCCGTTTGGTAATCGCGCAGAATGGCTTGCCCCAGAATCGTGCCGTACGATACGCCAAAGAGGTTGACCTGCGGATAGCCCAGCGTCACGCGCAGATCGTTGAAATCGGCGGCATTTTCAGCGGTATTGTAAGCCGATAGATGCATGCCTTCGCGCTGCAACCGATCGCCACACGCCTCGAACGCGACTACCCGTTGCTCGATCGATACCTCGGCCCCCGCCGCGTCTTGCCGATCCAGCGGCTCAATTTCGGGGCAATTCAGCGCCGGTTGCGACCAGCCCGCGCCGCGCTGATCATAGAGGATCACATCGCGCGTGGCGAGCAGCATCTCAAACATCGGCAGCGCATCAGGCAGGTACTCGATCATGCGCCCGCCGGGGCCGCCATTGAGCACGATCAACGGATCGGGCTGCGGTTTGGGACTATGGCTCTTGACGATGGCGACGCCGATCTTGATTGTGCGATCGGACGGTTGCGATCGATCTTCGGCCACGATCAGATAACCGCAGTCGATGCGCTCATCACGCGGCATGACGAAGGGGCACGGCGCTGATTCAAAGCGCGGGACGTCGGCCTGTGCCGCAACCGATCGGACCGGTGACAACCCGATCGTGATCAACACGATGATGAAGAGAGTCTTCAACATCGAGCATTATCCATTCACGCGCGCATCCGTGATGCGCCGCATCAGCCACATATAACCGTCTTCGAGGCTCGGCTCGATCGGCTGGGCGGCGTAGCCGGTGGGCGCGCCCGATGTACCAGGCGTGCCCAACACACGATACTGGATCGCGTCCTGCAATTGCAACGTCGAGACGATGGTCACGCCAGAGTTGGGCCGCTCGCCCGCGGTCGCGATCAACCACACGTGATCGCGCGCTTGCGCGATCAATTCACGCGGGCTGCCACGAAACACCACTTGCCCCTGACCGATGACGGCCAGTTGATTGCAGCTCTGGCTGATGTCTTCGACGATGTGGGTGGAGAGAATGACGGTGCAGCGCGTAGCGAGTTCGGCCAACAGATTGCGCAGGCGCACGCGTTCTTCGGGATCGAGTCCGGCGGTCGGCTCATCGACGATGAGCAATTGCGGCTGGCCCAGCATGGCTTGCGCAATACCGACGCGGCGCTTCATGCCGCCCGAATAGGTCTTCATCTGCCGGTCGGCGGCATCGGTGAGACGCACTTGCGCCAGCACCTCGTCTAGTTGTTGGCGGCGCGTGGCGCGATCGGTCACACCTTTGAGAATTGCCACATAATCCACAAACTCGCGCCCGGTGAGATTGGGATACAAGCCCAGTTCTTGCGGCAAATACCCCAGCACCGATTTGATCGCGAACTTGCCGGAGGCGGTGTTGACATCGTGGCCCAGCACGCGCACGCTGCCGCTGGTAGGCCGCACCAGCCCCGCCAGGATGCGCATCAAGGTGGTCTTGCCTGCGCCATTCGGGCCGATCAGGCCGAACATGCCGGTGTCGATGGTGAGATCGAGGTCGCGCAGCGCGGTGACTTTGCCGTTGTAAGTTTTGGTGAGTTGAGAGATTTCGATCATGAGAAGTCCTTTATACTTGTCGCCGCAGCCAGCGTTCCTCGCGACCGGACAGCCACAGCGCGACGACGCTCAACGTCAGGGCGAGTCCATAGAGAAAAGGTCGCGCTTCGGCGGACGCCAGATTGGGCAGATAGGTTAGCCATGGCACAGCTGTGCGCTCGATGAATTGTTGGCTGACGAAGATGCCCCACGCCAACGAACCCGCGGCCGTGCTGATGAGCGGATCGACAAACAGCACGCTGCACATCACCGTCAACGCCGACAGACACGCCATCGGCGTCAGCCAGCTGTCGATCAGCGGCCACACGGAGAAGTCCGTGTGTACGACGGCCAGAAACACTGTGCCGATCAACCCCAGGCCAAGATTGAAGCCAAAGACCAGCATCAGCCGTATCAGAAAGACTAGGCGTGGCGAGGTGGGCGTGGCGACTTCGATCTCGGACGCGGGATCGAGGCCGGGGCCATAGAGAAAAGCCAGGCCAATAGCGGCGACGATGGGCGCGATGTACACGAACGGCAGTGATTCGATCGTGACGTGCGGCTGCGCCGTCGCCAGTGTCACAAACACGCCCAGTGTCATCACCAGCGCCGTCGCCAGCCAGATTTCAGGCTGAATCACGCGCGCTTGCGAACGAATCAATAGACCGAGCTGCAGCAGTTTTGAATGACGAGTGACTGGTGATTGAACTTGCGCGGCTTGCAGCGTCGCGATGAGCTGCGCCGTCGAGCGAGCCGTGGGAGTGGGCGCGGACCAATCGGGCAGGCGACGAGCCACCGCCAACAACCGATCGGCCTCTTCGGGCGAGCCGGTGTCTTCGATCAATTTGGCGCGTAGTGGATCATCGTGGCTCATGATCGATCACTCCAACAACGAACGCAAGCGTTGCAAGCCCAGACTCAGGCGGGACTTCACCGTGCCGATCGGGATGTTCAGCGTTTCCGCAATTTCGGCCAACGATAAATCTTGATAGTAGCGCAAGAGGATGGCGACGCGTTGATGTTCGGGCAGCGCGGTGATGGCAGCGGCGACTTGCTGTGCGTCGAAGTCGAGTTCGTCTTCGCGCGGCGCGGCGATGTCGTCGAGCACGTCGTCAGTGGCGCTGTCCGTGTGGCGCGTGTCGGCGCGTTTGAAGTGATCGCGCGCGGCGTTCACCGCGATGGCGTAAAACCACGGTTTGAACGGGCGTGAGGCGCGATACTGGCGGATGGCGCGCAGCACGCGCAACAATGTATCTTGCGCCAAGTCTTCCGCCAGTGCGCGATCGCCGCCGGTCAGCCGGTAGAGAAAACCCAGCAACGGGCTATGATGCCGTTCGACCAGTTGGGCCAGGGCGTTGGCGTCGCCCTGCTGCATCTGGCGGGCGAGTTGCTCATCGGTCTGCACCGGCGGCTCCCACGATTGTCTGCCAACCTCTTGTCCCTGATACGAGGTTGGCGGCAAAAGGTTCACGGCGAGATGTCAGGCGGTCGCGGACTTTGTGCCCACCGCAATCACGGTCGTGGCGCTGTGAAAACCGATCGTTTGCACGCGCTGCCGCAACTGTTCGCCGCGCTGTTGCAGCGCAGCAATCTGCGGCGCTGCGGCTTGTGGCAGGCCCGCCGCACGTTCAAGATAGCGATCGATGATACCGCCCAGTTCCTGAATCAATTCGGGGTCTTTGGGATCGCCGCTCAGATCGCAGACGTCGGTCAGGGTCACCGGGTGCAAGTTGAGGGTCGCTATGATCGCTATCAACTGTTCACGCGTGTAAGTTTCATGGTGGGTGATGCCCTGCGCGGTATCCACGGCGACCCACCAATGATGCAGCTCAACGTGTGTCTGCTGTTCTGCGGTCTGCCCGTCGCGATACATCTCGCTGACGATGAACTGCCCGCCGGACTTGAGAACTCGATCGAGTTCAGCCAGAACGCGCGGCAAGTCAGCGAGATGGTGCAGCGAATTGGCAATGCAGACTGTATCGAAACTGGCGTTCGGCCAATCGAGGTGCGTCGCATCCATCTGTGCAAAGCGAATGTTCGGCCGGTCTTTGAACGCGGCAGCGAAAGCGGCTGCGCCGCGATCGGTCGTGTCGATGCCGATGATCTCGTCGAAATCGTTCAGGCCCTCGATCAAGAAGTGAATGAAGCCGCCAGAGCCGGTGGCCACATCCAGTACCCTGCCGCCGGAGAGTGTGCCTAAGATTTGCCGGGGAGTGATCATTTGCGTGCCTCGTTCTGGTCTGGAGTAAGAATACTCCCGGACTTCGATTTTGCCCAATCACCGACAGCAACGGCGGCTTCATCGCCGATCTACCGTTGGACTTGCCGAGCGGATCGGCCTGTTCAACAAACCGTCGGGGGTGACGTTTGCGATGATTCAAGCGGCGAAGAAGTAAGCGGCCGGGCCACTCTGGCAACAATTGCGAACGCCCCATGATCGACAAGGATCATGGGGCGTGGTGGTATTTGATTGGAAGTCTTGATCGTTCGGAGCCTTATCCCGGAAACAAAGTGTCGAGCAGCGCGGGCGCGTACTCGTACACCAACCCGTCGTCGATGACGCCCCGCCGGCAGATTTCGCCGTACAGTTCGCCGCTGCGGCGCAGGCGGCGCTCTTGCGTTTCGACGTTCAACTTGATCAAGCCAAAGCGTAAATTCCACGCCTCAGCCCACTCGAAATTATCCACCAGCGACCAGTGATAATAGCCCATGATCGGGATGTTCTGATTGATGGCCCGCCATACCTCACGCAGGTGCGTCAGCAGGAACGCCGGGCGCTGATCGTCGTCGGCATCGGGCAAGCCGTTTTCTGTGATGAAAATCGGCTTGCCGGTGCGTTCCAGCCGCTTGAGCATGCGGAACAGTCCCAACGGATATAACTCACCGTAATTGCCGTCGCTCATCGGTGTGTTGGGATCGAGCACGCTGCGGCCAAACATGATGGTGGTCGGCCGGCTGCGATCGAACTTGACCAGCTCGCGCGTGTAGTAGTTCAACCCGATGAAATCGAGCGCGCCTTTGAGGCCGCGAATCCACTGCGGCACGCCAAACGGCCGATCGTATCGCCCCGTCAGCAGGGCATTCAACAGGGTGTGATTGAACAATCGGTCGCGGTTAAAGGCGCAGAATCGATCGAGTACGTTGTCGGGCCGGGCCGGATCGAACACGCGCATGTTCTGCGCCACGCCCACGCGCGCAGTTGGCTGAAGTTGATGGATGCCACGATAGGCGGCGGCGTGGCCGCGCAGCATGTTCGCCACCACCGTAAACGCCAGGTTCAGGCTGTTTTTGCCCGGCGGAAAAAGGGCCGAGGGCGCATCGTGGTCAACCGTTTCAGCCTGATCGGGTACATAACCAGCCACGGCATAGACGTTGGGTTCGTTGATGGTGACCCACAGATCACACAGGTCTTTGAGCGAATCCACAGCTTTACTGACGTAGCGCTCGAACCACGGCACAATGGCTGTTGTTTCCCAGGCGTCGCGTTCGGCCACCCATAGCGGATTGCTGAAGTGGTGCAGCGTCACCATCGGTTCGATGCCGCGCCGCCGCATGGCCGACAGCATGTAGCGATAGCGATCGATCGCGGCGGTGTCCCACACACCCTCTTGCGGCTCGATGCGCGCCCACTCGATGGACAGGCGATGCGCGGTGTGGCCCATCTGTGCGGCGAAGTCCAGATCGCGCTCGAAGCCGTCGCCCCACCAATCGGCGGCCAGCCCGGATTTTTGATCGCGGCTGATATGGCCGGGGGTCTGCTCCCACGCCCACCAATCGTTGTTGGTGTTGTTGCCCTCGACTTGATGCGCCGCCGTCGCCGCGCCCCATTTGAAGTCGGGTGGAAAATACATTGTGGCTTTGGCCATGAGGTTACCTGACGAGTGACGAGTGATGAGTGACGATCCGCAGTTCACTCGTCACTCATCACTCATCATGCGAAGTTCTGCTATAGCCTGAAATACCGGTTCAAATCCGGCTTCCAATTCACCGCGTTATACTCGCCGGATTTGGTGTCCTGCACGTAACGGCCATAGTACTTGCCGCGCGCGATGTTGCTCAGCGCCTGTCGCAACACGTCGACTTCTTCCGCCGTGTTGTACAGGCCGAACGAAATGCGCGTCAGGCCGGGCATATCCGATCGGTTATTGATCAGAATATCATTTCGCACCCGATTGGATTCCTCGGC
>JAUQXD010000488.1 GCA_030834835.1 Thermoflexales bacterium
GGCCCGCATTCGGATGACGTGATCGTCGTTGACGCGGCCCAGATCGGCCGCCTGCTGATAGAAGTTTTCAGCATCGGCGAAGGAATACGTTTCCGCGGCGCAATTGCCCAGGATCAGCAGCGCGCCCGCACTCGTCGTAGAATCCGACGCGGTCTGGGTCAGCGCCTGATCGGCTAACACGCGGGCCTCGGCATAGTGCCCCAGGCGAAAGTGGATCGTGGCTACGCCAATCAGTGCGGCTGCTTCGGCCTCGTTCTCACCCAGTGCGCGCGCGAGCGTCAGCGCGGCCTGCGCGCGTTGCAGCGCCGGCCCGACTTCGCCCCGGTGTTCCAGCGCGTGGCTCTCTTCGATCAACGCAGCGACAGCGGTGGGCATGATCATAGTGAGACCTGCCCGTGATTTTAACACTTTCCGGCCAGTGACGCAGCGCTTGCTACAGACATTTAAGGTCATGACGACGCGACCGGGCAGACCTCAATGACCATCATCGAATAAGTTATGATTGGCCCTGAAAACTAAACCCGCGCCAGGGTGATGACCACGATGGAATTACCGAATCGTAATTGTCGAGCGAGGCTGCGCCTCGACAAGTTTGACGGCAGGCCTCGTTGGACGAAGACGCAGCGATCCCCGACCGCTGGCAGTCTGCCTGTCGTTCTCGTGAGTGCGGTATACTTGAAACGCTGCGGTACACTTGTGCTGCTGCTATCGGTGCGCCTGAACGAGCATGAACGACGTCAACCTTAACGCAGTGCCTGTCACCAGCGATCACGTCCACCAGCTGTACGCTGAACTCGAACGCCGCGTGACGGAGCGCACCGCCGAGCTCACCCACATCAATCAGCAACTGGCGCAGGAGATCGTCGAGCGTGCCCGCGCCAAGCAAGCGCTGTCGTGGGAAGCGACCATCAACGGCATCATGGCCGAGATCGCACAATCGTTGCTGCGGTCGGCCTCCATGGCCGAGACTGCCGCGTTGGTCATTCGCTCGGCGCAAGACCTGACGCGCAGTGCGCATGGTTTTATCGGCTTTGTCGATTCGGCCACCGGCTATTTCACTTGCCCCATCGAGGTACAGCCCGTTTGGGAGCCTTTCCGCGTCGCGAGCGGCCTCAACGCTTTTCAGTTGCCTTCCACGGCGCGGCAATGGTGGCCGCGCGAGCCGCAGCCAGTCATCATCAACCGCGCAGTCGACCGGCTGGCTTTTAAGCGGGTCATGTTAGCCCCGGCCGTGTTTAGTTCAGCGTTAGCGGGCTTGATCGTGCTGGCCGATGCCGATCACGATTACACCGAGCGCGAAGCCGATTTCATCCAGCGCCTGTCGACGCTGTATGCGCTGGCGATTCAACGGCAGCGCACTGAGGCGGCCCTGCAGACCAGTGAAGAGCGCTTTCGGCGCTTGTTTGAGAATGCACCAGTCTGTTTGCTGGAAGTGGATGTGGGTGCGGCAGCGCCGCTGATTGTGCGCACCAACGATCTGGTGCAGCCGGTCTTTGGTTGGCGGCCCGAGACACTGGCCCACACTCCGTTTGATCGGTTGCTCCTGGACGGAGTGCTGCTCGAACTGCAACAGCGTTTGACACAGACCAGGCCGGGCGAGGCGTTTACGATCGAAACCATCGGGGTGCGGCACGACCGATCGGCTTTTCCGATTCGTCTGAGCCTGATCGCCGATCGCGCCATAGTGGCTATCGAAGATCTGACCATCGAGAAACAACGGCGTTCAGAAGAAGAAGCCATCGCCGAAGAACGCCGCCGCATCGCCCGCGACATGCACGACGGGCTGGCGCAAGATCTGGCGGCGCTGCGGGTCCGATCGGCCCTGTGGCACGATCTGATCGAGTCCGATCCGGCGCGGTTGCACGCCGAAATCGATGCCTTGCAAGACCTGTTGCGCCAGAACATTCAAGACGTGCGCCGATCGATCTTCGCGCTCCGGCCGGCGGCGTTGGATGAACTGGGTTTTTCGCAAGCGCTGCGCCAGTTTGCGCTGGACTTCGGCGAGCAAAACCGGCTGCATATCGAGCTGCAATTCACCGGCGCCCTTGATCGATTGCGATCCGATCTGGAGCCGGCGTTGTTTCGGATTGTGCAGGAAGCGCTGAATAATGTGGGTAAACATGCGCACGCGCGGCGGGTGAGTGTACAGCTAAACTTGCCTGAGTCCGACGACTTGACGCTGACCGTGCAGGATGACGGCCGGGGCTTTGAGCCGACGGCATTGGCCGAGGCCGTTAGCCGGGGCCGGGTGGGTCTGCTGCAAATGCGCGAACGCGCCGAGCGGCTGGGCGGCACACTGGACGTGAGCAGCCAGCCAGAGCGCGGCACGCTGATCCGGGTCACGCTGCCGGTTGTGAAGGCGCTGCGTGAGTAAGCGTCATAGGAGCAATTGACATGTCCGCGATTCGCGTAATGTTGGCCGACGATCATCGGTTGTTTCGACAGGGCCTGCGCCAGATCTGTGAGTTAAAGGGCGGCTGTGAAGTCGTCGCTGAGGCCGAGAATGGTCAGCAAGCCGTCGAACTGGCGCTGCGACTGCGGCCGGACGTGATCTTGATGGATATTCAGATGCCGGTGTTGGATGGGGTGCAGGCCGCGCGGCAGATCATGGCGCAGAATCCCGCCGCCCGCATCATAATTCTCACGATGTACCAGCAGGACAACTATGTATTTGAGGCGGTCAAAGCCGGGGTGCGCGGGTATTTGCTCAAAGATGCAGACTGGCCGGATGTGATCGCTGCCATCCAGGCTGTGCAGCGCGGCGAGGCTATCATCAACTCCGGCCTGGCCATGCGGGTGCTCGACGAGTTCAGACGGCTGGGACAAGCCCAGGACGCCGGCCCGAACTTCGATGCGCTGACGCCCGGTGAAATGGATGTGCTGCGGCTGGTGGCGCAGGGCGAAGAGAATAAAGTCATCGCCGATCGGTTGGGACTGACGGAAAGAACGATCGCTAATCGGTTGAGCGAGATCTACCAGAAACTACACGTCAACAATCGGACCCAGGCCACCCTGATCGCGTTGCGCCGGGGCTGGGCCCAACTCGATCAGACTGACTAGCCTGGTTATTCCGTCAGTTTGTCTAACCTCGAAGTTGAAAGTACCGCTCCCTCACGGTAGTTTTTTCTCTCCAAGTTGTGAGTTTCTTATCTTCAGACTGCGCGTGCTTTAGGTGATACTAGATGAACCTATCGCCAGCGGTGCGTTGCTTAACCTTGACTGCTGCTCATGACTTTCTCTTCACCCATTCACGTCTTCATTCTCGATGATGACGACGAGTTTTGCGCGGCCTTGCGTCACGCACTCGTTGGCTCAAACATGGTTATCATCAATGAACGGCATACGCCAAGCGGAATTGGCGTCAACGATGTTAACCCCTGCGACGTGCTATTGTACGGCGTTGAATCTTTGACCTGGGAACACGTCACCACGCTGGAGAATTTACACGCTCGCGGCCCGCACATCAAGATCATCATCGTGGCCGCGCACGACGGCGTGGAGGCGCAAGTGCTGGAAGCATATCGGCTGGGTGCAGTAGGCTACTTATTGAAAGATCAGTTGTTGTCCGGCGAGACGGCCCAGCTCATTCAGGCCGTGCATTGTCAACAGGCTATTCTCACGCCGCAGCTGGCCGGTCGGATGTTGGACGAGATTATTCAGCAGGCCGGATCGTCATCACAGGAGGCAGAGTTATGAATCGACGCCGTTTTTTGATCGGATCAGCTCAGGTTGGGTTGGGCGTGTTGGTGGCAGCGGCGCTGCCCGGCAACGTCTATGCCGAGCCGCAGGCGCGCGCCCTGGGCCGGCTGTATAAAGGCACGTTCGACGGCCAGATCCTCGAATCGCTGGATAACGGGCAAACGTGGCAGCGCGTGATGAATTTTGGTTCACACCTGGCAGTCTGGCAAGTGCTGGAAAAATCCGGGCAGCTCTATGCCGAAGTCGGTATTCAGCGCTACAGCTTCTGGCTCAGGTCGGCCGACGCCCGACAATGGTTGACCGTCTAAAGGAGCGTTCTTATGGCAGAGCCGTTTCTAAGCGAAATTCGTCTCATGTCGTTTGTCTTTGCGCCCAAAGGCTGGGCCTTGTGCAATGGACAGTTGCTGCCGATCAATCAGAATCAGGCGTTATTCTCGCTGCTGGGTACGACCTTTGGCGGCGATGGCCGCGTCAACTTTGCGCTGCCCGATCTACGCGGCCGCACGCCCATACATGTCGGCAGCGGCCACACCCTGGGTGAGCGCGGCGGCGAACAGGCGCACACGTTGAGCATCGCCGAATTGCCCACTCACACGCATGTCTTTAACGCGAGTGGCAACAATGCCACTACGCCGACGCCTGGCGGCAACCTGCTGGGACGGACACTGGGCAATGCTTACGGCCCGGCGCAGTCACTGCAAGCGATGATTCCCGGCGCAGTTACGAACGTGGGCGGCAGTCAGGCGCACTTGAACATGCAGCCGTTTTTGACGCTGAGTTTCTGCATCGCCCTGCAGGGTATCTTCCCGTCCCCGACCTAAGGAGGCCGTTGTGGCACAACCATACGTTGGCGAGATTCGAATGTTTGCGGGCAACTTTGCCCCGGCGGGCTGGCAGTTCTGCGAAGGCCAGCTGCTGCCGATCTCTGAAAATGAAACACTGTTTCAGCTCATCGGCACGACCTACGGCGGCGACGGGCAGAGTACGTTCGCACTGCCCGACCTGCGCGGGCGGCTGCCCATTCATCAGGGCAACGGCTTCATCCTGGCTGAGACGGGCGGGGCCGAAGAGATTACGCTGACCGTCAACCAGATACCGGCGCACAGCCATCCACTGCTGGCTTCGGGCGAGCTGGCGCAGCAGTCTAATCCGGCTAATCACCTGCTGGCCCGCAGCACAGGCTCTGATCCCTACGCGTCCGATCCACCCACGATTGCGATGAACGCGCAAGCCATCAGCAGCGTCGGTGGTAGTCAGCCGCACACCAACTTTCAACCGTACCTGTGCGTTGACTTTATCATCTCGTTGTTTGGCATTTTCCCGTCGCCGACTTAAGGAGACTACCATGGCCGATCCATTTGTTGCCGAGATTCGCATCTTCCCGTTCAACTTTGCGCCCAGAGGCTGGGCCTGGTGTGACGGTCAACTGTTGCCCCTTTCACAAAACACCGCGCTGTTTTCATTGCTAGGCACGACCTATGGAGGAAATGGTAAGAGTAACTTTGCTTTGCCCGACCTACAAGGCCGCGCGCCGATGCATCCCGGTCAGGGGCCGGGCCTGAGCTTGCACGATCTGGGTGAGACGGGCGGTTCGGAAACAGTGACCTTGCTGGAGTCGGAAATTGCCGCCCACTCACACACGTTCACCGCATCGCAGCTGCCCGGCGAGGTGCCGATTGCGCAGGGCAACTATCCGGCGACGACCGTCGGTGACAACACGTATGCTGCGGTCGGCAACCTGGTCAGTATGTCGCCGAATGCGCTGGCACCGGCCGGTGGTGATCAGCCGCACAATAACCTGATGCCGTATCTGACGTTCTACTTCTGCATCGCCATGCAGGGCGTCTTTCCGCCGCGAACCTGAATGACCCACGCCTTGACGTTGCGCCCCATCACCGACGCCGACTCGCCGTTTTTGCGGCAGGTCTATGGCAGCACGCGCGCGGATGAACTGGCCATGACCGACTGGTGTGATGCGCAGAAGGCCGCCTTCGTGCAGCAGCAGTTCGAGGCGCAGCACCAGTACTATCAGCAAAACTACACTGGCGCACAGTTCCAGATCGTCGAATGGAACGGTCAACCGATCGGGCGGCTGTACCTGGTCGAGTGGCCGGACGAAGTCCGTATCATCGACATTGCGCTGCTGCCTGAATATCGCGGGCGCGGCTTTGGGTCGCAGTTACTAAGTGAGGTGCTGGCCCTGGGCACGCGCCTCACAAAGCCGGTGACCATTCATGTG
>JAUQXD010000489.1 GCA_030834835.1 Thermoflexales bacterium
TTGCGGTACCAACGGAAGATACTCGGACGAGGCGAGTCCCCACATCATCCCGTTGATCAGCCCGACATCTCCCAGTATCACCTCGTACGGCTGTCCGTTGAGCGGGTTGGTCACTTCAACCGTGATGGGATGAGTACTCAAGCGATCCACTAAATCATAAAAGGTCGTTTGCAATTCCGGATAGGCTTCATCGCAATCCGGATCAGCCGCACAGCGTTCGAAGAGAACCCCCAAGGCATTTTCGGCGTTAGCGGCCTCGTCATTGTAGATCTTCGCCTCCAAGGGTACAGGCGAGTCCAGCACAACAGCACGAACCATTTCCGGGTAATCGCGCATGATCGTGAGGGCCAACCGTCCGCCATAGGAGGCGCCATACAGGTTGACGTGCTCATATCCGAGGGCCGTGATCAGGTCGTGGACATCGGCCGCGCTGGCGCGTGTGGTGTAAGCCGCCAGGTTGATGCCTTGTTCCTTCAATCGATCGCGGCAGCCCAACAGAGCAGACCCGTAGCTCAATGTCCGCATCTCGTTCGACATGTTGCGAGCCAGATCATCAAGATAGGTGGAGGCGAGTTCGGGGCAGTCCAACACTGGCTTGGACAGGCCCGCCCCACGCTGATCGAAAACGATCAGATCGTGTTGGGCCGTAATTGGGGCAATCAAACCTTCATAGAAGTTGGGGATCCAGGTGACAGCACCGCTGCCGGGTCCACCCTGCAAATAGACGACAGGGTCAGAGGCTGGCGCTCCAACCGCGCGCCGATAGACCGCGACGGCGATCTGAATAGTGTTGGCAGAGTCTCCATTTCGATCTTCAGGGACAGTCACGAATCCGCATTTGACGTTCACACCTTCCGGAACTTCAAAGGCACAGCGAGACATCTTGAAAGTGGGAGCGTCCATTCTTCGAGCGATGGTGGGCGTCGGTATGGGCGTGTTTGTTGGTTGGGCGGTCTGCGTGGCCGCCACGGCAGCTTGTACGGTCGCAGCGACATCGGGTGTTGGGCTGCTACTGCAACCCACTGTCAATAAGCATGTGAAGATAAGCGTCAGGATGAATGGCTTCATATTTCAATCACTTCCTGTTTTCCCCACGTTTCAGAGAGCCCTGCTTTACAGCTTCCCGATTTGATACTCCATGAGTGAGACCGCCAGTGTTAACAAGACAGTAATAGCCCGTCGTGGACTCGACTGGCGCCATAGATGTAGGTGATGAGGCGAGTCAGCGCAAATTCTTGGGGCAAGGTGTATTACTGCCCTCGGAACGCAAGAGCCTCGTTTCGACACGGGTAGCATTATCTTCCTGGTGAACGTAGATGCATCCACTTTCAGCGGTTAATCCGTTAATGTCCGCCGCGTAACACGAATATAAGTATGCAGTGGTAGAGAGTCTTTCCTTGCGCCACAGATCGGTGTCGCGTGGCGAGGAGGCGATGTGTAAGTTTTGATCGTAAAACGATAGCACCGAGTCAAAAGAAACGCGATAGACATCGGAGAAGGGTCTCGGTTCTCTCCGACCATCGGGATAGACAATCGGCCGACAAGGCTTGTTCGGTAAGTAGTAACCGTCAAAGAACAAAGCTGCTGCAATACAACAGCCAACTAAAAATAGCCCTCCGATGAGAATCCTCCGCGCCCCACGTATCATAAATCAAGTCTCTTCATTCCACATCACGTTGACGCCTGCACCGT
>JAUQXD010000490.1 GCA_030834835.1 Thermoflexales bacterium
AGCGGAAAAAGATCGCCGCGGTCATGGCTGGATTCGCTCGCGGAGAGGACTGAGTACAGTGAATTCGGGCGGGTGTTCGGCGGCGGCCTCGATCAGCAGGACCGGTGAGTCGGGCCAGCGCCGGCGCACGCGCAGATAGAGTGCGCGCCGATCCGGATCGTGATCGACGACGGCGTGCTTGAAGACGGCGACGTACTGGCCTGTGTACGGCGCGCGTTCGTCCGCTGAGCGGGCATACCAGTATGCGGCCTCGTCTGCCAGCCGGGCACGCCAGGCCGCGTCAGAGGCGTCATCGGCGTGGTCAGCCAGAGCGGGCGCTGAATCAACAATGGTTCTGATCAACTCCAGCCGTTCAACGGGCGTCAGCCGCGCGGCCAGGTTGCGAATGGTGGTGATGGTGGTTTCTTCAAGCATAATTGACCTCCTGCTGTCGTCACGTTAATTGTACATCAGTCAGGGACTCACCAGGTTGACGGCGTATAGCGCCAGCAAAATGCGACGGCGGGACAATAACTGGGGCAGCCGCCGTCCGGCGGCACGGGTCGAAAATCTCCGGCACGAATGTGACGCACGTGATCGATGACGTGTTGCTTGACACGCTCGAAGGCTGCGTCGATGCCGCCTTCGTATTTCTCCAGTTTAAGGCTGCTGGCTTTGCCCTGCAAAATGTGCCAGTAAAAGCCCGAGGCGACTTCACCCAGCTGCAACGCGTCGCGCGCGGCCAGCGCATACAACGGCAATTGCAGTCGTTTGCCTTCGTCGAGATGTCTGGCGCTGATGGTCGAGCCGCTGGCCTTGTAATCGATCACGCGCAGGCGCCCGGCCTGATCCACATCCAGCCGATCGATGTAACCGTGCAAGCGAATCTCTTCGCCATTTTCAGCGTGCACAATCAAAGAAGGCTGCCCCATCCCAAATTTCTGCTCGAAGCGATACGGCGTAAAGCCTTCAGAGGCTTCGGCCAGCGCGCTGATCGTTTCGCGCAGCGCCGCTTCCAATTCGTGCTGCTGCGCTTCCCACAGCGCGCTCGGCCGGAAGCCGTAATCGATCGGCGCGGTGGCAAAGACCTGGTGCGTGACATCGGGCAGGGCGCTGATCGGATCGTCGTGCTGGTAAACGTCTTCCAGAATTTTGTGCAGCATCGAGCCGAGGATGCGCGCATCGTAACCTGCTTCCGGCGGCGTGCGCGGTTCCAACTCCAACGCGTGCGCGATGTAAAACGCAAACGGGCACGTGCCGTACATCTCCAACCGGCTCGCGCTCCAACCGTGTGCGGTCGAATAACGTTGTTGCAAGATCGATGCGAGTTCGGGCAGCGTGCCATCGTGGATGCTGCCCTCTTCGTCAGGCGGAGATAAACGGGCGCGCAAGATGTCGAGGCCGCGCTGCAAGCGCTGATCGAATTGGCGCGTGGCCTGCACCCACTCGATCGGCGACGCGGCTTCATCGGGCGCGAGCGGGTCTTCCGGTCGCACTTTGCGCACGATCGGGCCGATCGACACGATCGGTTGATCGAACAGTTGCAGCACCTGTGACCAATACGGCGATGGCTCCCACGGCTGACCATCTTCGGCCAGATACGGACGGGACAACAACAGCCGATCGGAGGCGCGAGTCACGGCCTGATAGAAGAACGTCACTTCATCGCCGCGCAAACGCGGTTCGATCGCCAATCCTCGATCGCGCAGCATGGCCCGATCGGTTTCTCGCAGCAGCACGTCTTCACGCTCCGCTTGCGGAAATTCACCTTCCGACAGACCCAACAGCGCGACGGCGCGAAACGACAGGCCGCGCGCATCGAGCACGGCGGCGGTGAAAATGCCGGCCCCGGTTTCGTCAGGCGAATAGGACAGCGCTTCAATTGCGCCGCGCAATTCGTTTACAAAGTCGCGATAGTCGATCGGCTGTGCCTCGCCCAACACCGCTTCACTCAACACCAGACCGCGCAGTGCATCTTTGCAGGCGCGCAGGGCGGCCAGATCGCGCGCCGCCGTGATCGGATTGTGCAGCACGCGCGCCGCGACCCCGGCCCCCACCCCCGACCCTTCCCCCGTTTCACGAGAGAGGGGAGCATCGCCAATCAAGTCCTCGACAAACGCCGCATAGTCGCGGAGGGTGGCCGGTGGGTCAGGCGTGATGGCAGCCGTGAACGCTTCGAACTTTTCCTGCAATCGCTGCGCTTCTTCGGGCGAGAGAGTCTCGACGGATGAGTTTTCATCTTCAATGAGCGCATTGTCCGAACGCGTCTGGCTGGCGGCCTGCAACGCCGCTTGCCACTGCGCCAATCCGCCGGTGATACGTGCCGCGCGCGTGAGCGTGTCCAACTGCGCCGCGTCCCGATCGGTGATGCCTTGCGCCGACCAATCGAAGTACGGGGAGCGCCACGCTTCCAATATCTGACGGCGCGGCCAATCAAGCGCGGGCAGTGACAGCAGCGACAACAGCGCGGCGATAGCGGGATTGTCGATCAACGGCGAGCCGCCGACGAGATGCAGCGGCAGACCAAACTCGGCGGCGACTTCGATCAGAAACGGGCGATAGGCTTCGAGGCTGCGCGCGAGGATGGCGACTTCGTTGAGTTGTAGCGCATCATGGACAAGGCGCTGTTTGATCCAGCGCA
>JAUQXD010000491.1 GCA_030834835.1 Thermoflexales bacterium
CGCTCTTCCGATCTGCTGCTGCTGGCCTTTGCCCTGCGCGTGATCGATCTATCTCGCGTGCCGCCCGGTCTGCACAACGACGAAGTGGTTGCCGCCAAATTGGCCGGGCGCGTGATGAACGGCGACATCGCGCTGTTCTACCCCGACGACACCGGCAGCGAACCGCTGCACTATTTTGTCTCCGGCCTGGTGATGCGCCTCTGGGGCGGCAGCGTGTGGGCGCTGCGCTGGACCTCCGTGATTCTCAGCCTCATCGCCGCGTGCAGCGTGTGGGCGCTGGCGCGTCGACTCTTCGGCCCGATCGTAGCCATCGTCGCGCAGAGCGGCTTTGCCGTGACCTTCTGGACCGTGGAATTTGGCCGCATCGTGTCGCCGGTGGTGATCATGGTGCCGCTCGTGACACTGTCCGCTTATCTCTTCTGGCGCGGACGCGATTGCCATGGCCGGCGCGAATGGCTGTTTTATGCGCTCAGTGGCACAGCGTTAGGTATGGCGATCCTGGCGTACACCGCGCCGCGCATCATCCCCGTGGTCTTTGTGATCTTCGGGCTGTTCGCGGCGATCACGCATCGCGCTCAATGGAAGCGCTGGTTGGGAAGTGTCGCCGTGGTGGCTGCGGTATCCATGCTGGTGGCCGCGCCCATGTTCATCTATCTCGGTCAGCATCCCGAATTCGATCAACTGGATTTCTTCGACATCGATCGGCCCTTGGATGACCTGAAGCAGGGCACCGTCCTGCCCGTGATCGAAACATCGTTGCAAACGCTGGGCATGTTTGCCTTCGTAGGCGATCCGTTGCCGTATTACGACGTGCCTGATCGGCCTGTGCTGGAGCCGTTCGGCACGGCGTTGTTGCTGCTTGGTTTGCTGGTCTGCGTGCGCAACTGGCGTCGCCCCGATTATGCTTTTGTGTGCCTGTGGTTTCTTATCTCACTTGCGCCCGGCATGCTCAGTCAGCCTGCGCCCAACTACACACGCACGCTGGGCGCGCAAACGGTGTTGTTCATCGCCATCGGCCTGGGCGCAAAGGTGTTGCTTGATCGCCGGCGCACGCCGCTTGTGATCGGTGCGCTGGGCCTGGTCTTTGCGGGCAATCTGGTGTGGACGGCGCACGATTACTTCACGCTGTGGCCGTCGATCGATACGGTGCGCTTCTGGCATCACTCCGGTCTGTATGCCGTGGCGAACACTGTGCAGCGCGATCCGGATTCATCGCCGGTCGTGGTCTGTTTGCCCGACTTCATCATCGACGAGCGCGAGCCGTGGTGGAATCCCGCGCCGCAGCACATGCGGTATCTGCTCCATCGCAATGATGTGCATGTGCGCTACACCAACTGCGCCGATACGCTGATTCTGCCCGATGGTCCGGCACGCTATGCGTTTCCCGATGCAGCCGATGACGCCACGTTGGCACAGTTCCCGATCTATCAACAGTTTCTAGCGCCTTCACCAACCGATCGAACCACGCTGCCCGATCGACTGGGCGTGATCCTCAAAGTCGATCGATCCGTCACGCCGCTCGATGGACAACTCACGTTGGCGGCTCAAAACAAGGTGTTTTTTGAGGGCGACGCTGAGGCCATTCAACGTCCGATCGATCTCGGCGGCAAAATGGAATTCGCGGGTTATACGCTGTCACATACTGGGAATGCCGTGGAGTTGATGACCTACTGGCGCGTGACGGATCAACTGCCGCCGCAGGTCTCGCAATTCACGCACATACTGGATGCGCAGGGCGAGATCGTCACGCAGGCCGATCGGTTGATGCTCACATCGCAGAGTCTACAAGCCGGGGATGTAGTTGCACAGTTGCATCGCCTGACCTTGCCGGAGAATCTCAGGGCCGGATCGTATCGCATCGCGATCGGGCTGTACACCCAGCCGGACGGCAAACGGCTGCCCGTGATTGAAAACGGACAGCCGCAAGGCGATCGATTGTTTTTGGAATCGATTGAAATCAAGTAATCAGTAACTGGTGATCGGTAACTTATGATTGGCAAGCCCGGCGCCGACTATCAATCACCAATCGACTAATCACGGATCACCGCGGTGGCGATGACGCTGACGATGCTGATAATGATCGCGCCGATCAGGGCGGAGCCGAAACCATCCACCACAAAGGCGATGCCAAGCGGTTGCGCCAGCGCCTGCGTGATGTACAACATGAGCGCGTTGATGATCAGCACGAACAGACCCAGCGTCAGCAGGACGAGCGGGCAACTGAGAAATTTCAGGATGGGGCGGATGACGGCGTTGACCAGGCCGAAGATCAACGCCAGCACGATGAATTGACCGGCGCTGCCTTCAAACTTGAGGCCGGGCACGATGGAAATTGCGACCAGCAGGCCCAGACCGGTCGCGATGGTGCGGGTAAGAAACGATCCAGATCGACCCATTGTCGATTGCTCCCAGGGGTAGGATGACTTGATTATACCAGCGGCGGCGCGATATCGCGGCGCAACTACTCGACAAAAATCTCGACACGCTCACCCGCTTCTTCGTCGGTCACATCGAGCACCCGGCCGCTCTGGCCGCTCTTGATGGCTGTCATCAAGTCGTCGTAGTTGACGCTGTCGACATTGGGCGCAAAGCGCGCGCCCATGCGCAGCCCCACGTTGACCAGCCCCATCGGGATGTTGACGTTGACCTTGTTCTTGCCGCTGCGCAGATCGGTCACCCGCACGCGGAACCAGCGCGCATCACTGCCCGGTGCACCTGGTGGCGATGGTGGAGCAGGGGGGCGCTTCTCTGCCTTGGCACTGACGTT
>JAUQXD010000492.1 GCA_030834835.1 Thermoflexales bacterium
CGAACTGGGCAACCTGAACGAGCGCGACTATCTGGCCTACCACCAGTTGTATGAGTTGGTTGTCAATTCGCTGCCTGCGCCCGCGCTGTTGATCTATCTGCGCGCGCCGGTCGAAACGCTGGTCGATCGGATTACGCGCCGGGGCCGCGCGATGGAGTCCACCATCACACCCGAGTATCTGCGCCTGCTCGATCGGTACTACGACGAATGGCTGGCCGATTTTAACATATGTCCGGTGCTGACGATTCGCAGTGACAGCCTGGATTTTGTGCATCACAACGAGGATTTAGACATTGTGGTGCAGCGCATCGAGGATCGGTTGAAGGGTCGCGAGGAAGTGGTGTTTAAGTAATGCACAATTTACAATTCTCAATGCATAATTCACAATGCATGATGAGTGGCGAGGTAACTACTCAGCCGTCATTGCGAGGAACGAAGCAATCTCCTTCCGATCGGCTCTGAGATTGCTTCGCAACGCCCTGTCCGCGCTATGCGCGGGGGCGCGCTTGGCGAAAACGCTCGCAACACATGCGGTGCAGTGCTCCCGTGACGCAGGCTGAGTAGTAACGTGACGAGTCAATATCGATCAGATCTTCATCCACCCGTTCAATTGAGACGTGGTCAATATGCGATCGAGGTAGTCGAAAGTTCCGTGGTCCTTCACTTCGCGGGCCGCTTCGAACAGGCCGCTCATTGCAGCGCGATACAACGAGGTGGATAGGCTGATCCGACGGACGCCAACCGCTTCCAGTTCGGCGACTGTGAATGATTGTCCCCTGATACCCACCATGAAGTTGACCGGCTTTGATGCGGCCGCACAGACCGCGCGTACCGCGGCGAGGTCGGGCAGGCCCGGCGCGAACAGCACATCGGCGCCCGCCTTTTCAAAGGCCTGCAATCGCTTGATCGTATCTTCGAGGTCGGGATTACCGCACAAGAAATTCTCCGCGCGAGCGGTCAGGGTGAATGGGAAGGTCAACGAACGGGCCGTCTGAACTGCCGCAGCCACGCGTTCGACCGCAAAATCAAAATCGTACAATGGCTTTTCCTCATTGCCGGTCGCGTCCTCGATCGAACCGCCGACCAGCCCGGCCGCCGCAGCAAGTCGGATCGTCTCGGCCACAGTGTTTGGTGCATCGCCAAAGCCATTCTCCAGATCGGCCGATACCGGCAGATCGGTTGCCATCACGATGGCCCGCGCTTGCGCCAGCGCTTCTTCTCGCGTCACCTGGCCGTCGCGGCGGCCCAGCGTCCCGGCCGAAGCGCTGCTTGACGTTGCCAGCGCCGAAAAACCGAGTCCCATGAGAAGGCGGGCCGAGCCTGCATCCCACGCGTTGGCAATCACGAATGCGTTTGGTCCTTGGTGCAGCGTTCTGAAGCGGTTCGCCTTTTCTAGCTGCGTGTCCGTCATGATGGTCTCCACGCGAGGTCAGGTCTCATTGACCAGCCCGCGCTCAAGGGCCTGGGCCTGATTCTTAAAAATCGCCATCGCCGTCGTCATGCGCCTGAAGCCCAGCTTCTTGTAGAAAGACTCCTTGCCGGGAACCGCATACAAGATGATCTTCCGGTGATCCTTCGAGAGTTCGACGAGATTGGCAACAATCTCCTTGCCGATGCCACGGCCCTGATGATCCGGGTGAACGGCGATGTCGCAAATGTATGAGCAGTCAACGCCATCGGCCAGTGCCCGACCGGCTCCGATCAACCTGCCAGCGTCGTAAACAAAGCACTTAAACCGGCTGTTCGAAAATGCGATATCCAGATCGGCGGGCGTCTTGTGCCCCAGCGGGGCCACCTCATACAGGTTCGAGAGTTCTGCCAGGTCAACACCGTCCAACGAATCGAGCCACTCAAGCGCCATGCTGATCTCCTTATGAGACTTAACGTTCCCAGGTACGACAAACTCAATTCACCGGTTGGCTTGGCCGGTTCCGGGCGAATTCGAGCAAGTAGAGCGGTTGGCCGGCGGGATCCTTGATGCCAAACACTTTGCCGCAGGGCAGGCGCGTTTCACTCTTCGATTAATTCCTGGATTATCCGAGGCGATGGGTGGATGCCAATGATTTCCAGCTGTTCGGTTCCGATGTTCCTGAATTTATGGGGGACTTCTTGACCCGCCACGACGATGTCGCCAGGATTGGCTTCGATATTCTCCTGGCCCACGGTGAACCGCACTTTTCCAGTGAGGACAATCCAG
>JAUQXD010000493.1 GCA_030834835.1 Thermoflexales bacterium
CTTTGTCGTGCCGACAGCGCCGCTTCAGCCTGTTCCGCCTCGGCCTCGATTACCTGTTTGAAGCCTTTCGTTCTGCCAAGGAGCGTCTGGAACTCTATCTCGTCCCAGACACTCCTTTGCTTAAAAGTGTCGTCCCGTGAACCATCGCAATGGGGAGGGGATTATGGGGAGGGGACACATTCAATATCGACAGTCTGTAGCTGCCTTAGCGACCATACACAAGCACTCACGTGCTCATTCGCTAATCTGCTCATGCGCTAATTTGCTGACCTGCTATTTCCCAGGAGTCCCCCATGCCGGTCGAGTTTGGCATTGTTCTCCCCAGAGTCCCCGAAAAAGATCACAGCATCAGTAGCTACATGGCCAACCTGGATATCCTGCTGCTGCACCTCGCACCGCACATCCGCGGCTTGTGGGTGACGGATCATTTCATGCGGAACGAGGACCCTGTGCACGAGTGTTGGACGCTGGTGACCACCCTCGCAGCGCGTTACCACGAGTATCAGGTCGGGCCAATCGTGCTCGGCCAGAGCTACCGCAACCCGGCGCTGACGGCCAAGATGGGCGCGACGCTCCAGCACTTGAGCGGCGGGCGCTTCGTCATGGGCATCGGCGCGGGCTGGAAAGAAGACGAGTACCGCGCTTACGGCTACGAGTTCCCACGCGCAGGCATCCGCATCGAGCAGCTGGAAGATACGCTGGAGATCATGACCCGGCTGTGGACCGAGGACGGCCCGGTCAGCTATCACGGCAAGCACTACCAGATTGAGAATGCCTACTGCGTGCCGCGGCCTGACCCCGCGCCGCCGATCATGGTCGGTGGCGGCGGTGACAAGACGATGCTGCTCGCCGCGCGCTTCGCCGATTGGTGGAGCCTGCCCGATGCGCCGGTCGAGGTCTACGCCGACCGGCTGGCCGTGCTGCGCAAACACTGCAACACCATCCAGCGCGAGTATGACGACCTGCGCAAGACCTGGTTCGGGCGGCTGGCCGTCGCCAAAACCGAAGCCGAGGCCGAGGCGTTCAGCAATGGCAAGTGGACGCGTCGTAACTCGCTCTGCGGCGATCCTGCCGCGGTCATCGCGCAGATCCGCGCCTTCATCGAACTCGGGGTCGACTACTTCATGATCCAGGTTCAGGGCCAACACGCCCCGGATACGATCGCGCTGCTCACGAACGAGGTCTTCCCGGCGCTAGGGCTGTAGCTGATAGCCTTTGGCTATTGGCTGTTAGCCTTTAGCTCGTTTCTTGATAGGCTGACGTACATTGCGGTGATGCACAGTCTCGCACGAGACTGCGCCGACGGGTCAACCCGTCGGCTAAGCCACATCAAGCCTGCTGAAGCGGCTGAAAAGCGCAGCCGGCAGCGCCGATTACGCCTACTCGCATTGCGTTTCTCGTGAGTTGGAAATGAGCATCTTGAGTATGCTTGATTACCTTTAGCCAACCAGTTGACT
>JAUQXD010000494.1 GCA_030834835.1 Thermoflexales bacterium
CTGACACAGCGACGCCGTCCAATGGCACGCCACCGCAAGCAGCAAATACGCCAACAACAGCATCACAAAACGGTGTTTCCAACCAATCTGGTGGTGTAGACGTGACTGACGGCGCGAACATAGCAGGGGACGTCACGGACAGAGACAAGATTGAATCTAACCAATCTGGTGGTGTAAACGTATCAGGCGAAACAGATGTAAAAGGTGATGTCGTTGGTGGAAACAAGAGTGAAACCACGACTATCAACGGTGACAAAATCGACTTTGGCGGTACAATTGGGTCGGTCTTTTTCAATGCTAAGCCGGGTGATTTCTCCGATGAAGTAAGAGTAAAGTTTCTGAAGCTGTTGGGCGAGAACGCCGTACGGAATGAATTGCAGCAACACATCGATCGCGAAAGGAAAGCCAACCACCGACTATCCTTTAGCGGGAGTAATTTGCAGGATTTACGTCTAAGAAAAATGGATCTTCGAGAAGCGGATTTTATTGGCGCCAAATTAAACGGCTGTGATCTTACTGGTGCAAAATTGCAGTGCACGGATTTTCAGGACGCTGAATTGAACAAGGCCGTTTTGCGTGAAGCCGACCTTAGCAATGCTGACCTAAGAAATGCCATTTTCAATGGCGCAAGACTACAAGGCGCTAATCTGACTGCTGCTAAATTAGCCAGATCGAAATTTGACGAAGCAGATCTGAGTGGCTGTGATTTGCGTGAGATCGAAGCGTCAGAATATACCTCGTTCAAGTTTGCCAACTTCGAGAAAGCCAACCTTTGCCGCGCAAAGGTAAAAGGGGCAAGCTTTCAATCGGCTCATTTTGATAGTGCCGACCTTCGAGGTGCAGATTTTGCAGGCGCAGACTTAACTGAAGCAAAGGGCCGTAGGGCCAACTTCCGCTTGGCGCAGCTTCGCAAAGCAATTCTGTTGGATGCTGAATTTCAAGACGCAGATTTTACAGGCGCTGATTTAAGAGGCGCGATTCTGACACGAGCTAATCTACGAGGCGCAAAACTTCAAACGGCTGCTTTACACAACACCCGAATTGATGATGCGATAATCGATGAAGACTGCCTGCGCATTTGGAAGGCGGTCAATCGTTCAGGTTCTGCTGTTCTCAGAGGGACATTTGAGAGAGCTAATTTAAGCGGGGCGACTTTTGCTGGCCTGAATTTGACGGGCTCACAATTCAATGGAACTAATCTTTCGAGGGCAAATCTAAGCAAGGCTGTTTTACGAGGGGCGAGCTTCCAAGAAGCTAATTTGCGAGGTACTGACCTACGTCAGGCAAAGCTCGAAGGTACGGTATTGACTAATGCTTACCTTGAGAACGCCGACTTATCCGGCGCAGTTCTCGCTCGCGCAAATCTTCGAAACGCTGACCTAAACCATACAATATTGGTTGAGGCCGATCTATCAGAAGCAACGCTATCAGGTGCTGATCTCTCCTGCGCCAATCTGCGCGGCGCGCGAGTCACCCAAGCCCAACTCGACTCAGCCAAGAGCCTCGCCGGCGCGATTATGCCCGATGGCTCAATTCACCCATAAACAGGATACCCTCTGTCATCATGCCCATCCCTCTCCACCTCTCACCCGAAGTCCGCGACGCACTAACCAACCATCGCCCCGTCGTCGCGCTCGAATCGACCTTGATCACGCACGGCCTGCCGCGCCCCGTCAATCTTGAGGTTGCCCGCCAACTGGAAGCGGTCGTGCGCGATAACGGCGCGGTCCCGGCCACCATCGCGATTCTCAACGGCGAGATTTACGCCGGGTTGGAACCGCACGAACTGGAACTGCTCGCCAACACGGACAACGTCCGCAAGGTCAGCCGCCGCGATTTGCCCATCGTGGTGGCGCAGCGCGGCCACGGCGCGACGACCGTCGCGGCGACGATGTGGGTGGCGGCGCAGGCGGGCATTCAGATCTTCGCCACGGGCGGCATCGGCGGGGTGCATCGCGGGCAGCCCTTCGATGTATCCGCCGACCTGCTGGAACTGGCGCAGACGCCCGTCACGGTGGTGTGCGCGGGCGCGAAGGCCATCCTCGATCTGCCATTGACGCTGGAATATCTGGAGACGCACGGCGTGCCCGTGCTGGGCTTCGGCACGGACACCTTCCCCGCTTTCTACTCGCGCAGCAGCGGCCTGCCCGTCGATGTGCGCGTCGATACCGCGGCCGAGGTGGCGCAGATCATCCGCGCGAAGATGGCACTGGGCCTTGAAGGGGGCGTCCTTATCGGCCTGCCCGTGCCCGAAGAACTCGCCATCCCCAACGAGCAGATCGAACCCATCATCGTTCGGGCCTTGAAAATGGCGGAAGATCAGGGCATCCGCGGCAAGGCTATCACGCCGTTCCTGTTGCAGCACGTCGCCGACCTGTCCGAAGGCGAGAGCATGAAAACCAACATCGCCCTGCTCAAGAACAACGCCCGCGTCGCCGCGCTCATCGCTCGCGAATTAATCTAAGGATTCCGGACACAGATACCACAGATTATGCTGAATACATCCCGGCCTTGAAAGCAAGTTTCGCTGACTCGCTGACTCGCTGATTCGACGGTATCTCTCAATCAACCCTCAACTCACGTTCATGTGAGATTAAGCCGCCGGGAGGATACTATCATCAACTTCCTTCCTCCTACACAGATCGCTCGGCCCTCAGGCAAGGTCGGGCGATTTGTGTTTTGGCCTCTCGTAAAGCCCTTCGTCGACACCCCATTCGTTGATTCGATAGTCGTTCGCTGATTCGCTGACATCTCTCAAGCAACCCTCAACTCCTTTTCATATGGCGTTAAGCCGCCAGCGGGATACTATCGTCAACTTCCTTCCTCCTACGCAGATCGCCCGACCCTTAGGCAAGGTCGGGCGATTTGTGTTTCCGGCCAGTCTCAATGAGTTTTCAACTTTTTCTCATGCATTTTTAAGCCAGTTGCGGCAGAATTCACTTTGAACATGGAGGTGAACAACTATGTCTGACACACGCTTTTCCGGCAAACAGGTCCTGGGCATCGTGCTGCTGATGTTGCTTATACTCGGGTTGGGCGCAGCCGGCGGCGGCTGGATTGGCTACCGCCTCGGCAAGGCCGAGGGTACCCAGGCGGTCGCAGTCGCGCCGCAATCGGCCGCGCCGTCAGCCCCGGATCAACGACAGACCATGCCGTTTGACCAGGTGCTGCCCAATTTACTGCCGGCCGGCGGCCCATATCTGGGCGTTGAATTCCAGATGATCACGCCTGAAGTTGCCGCCCAGGAAAACATCACCGGCACCACCGGCGCGCTGATTCGCAGCGTGGTGGCCGATGGTCCAGCCGCCAAAGCAGGCTTGAAAGAAGGCGATGTGATTGCCGCCGTCAACGGCCAGGCGATTGACACTCAAACCGATCTGCGCAGCCGCGTCGCCGAATTCAAATCCGGCGACGAGATCACACTCACGATTGTCAAGGGCACGGCCAACGGCCCGATTGATCAGCGCGACGTCAAGGTCACGCTCGGCGAGCGACCGGCGATTCAACAGTTCGACTCGCAGCTACCCGATGGACATCCGCAGATTCCGGGCTTCCAACTGCCGTTCGGGGGCGATGGTCAATCGGCGCCCGATACTGGCCCGGCTGCGGGCGACCCTTATCTGGGGGTCGAATTCGAAATGATCACGCCTGAAGTTGCCGCCCAGGAAAACATCACCGGCACCACCGGCGCGATTATTCGATCGGTTATTGCAGGTAGCCCCGCCGCCGCGGCCGGCCTTGAGCCTGGCGATGTGGTCACCGCCGTCAACGGCAAACCAGTCGACGATACGAACACGCTGCGCGCGCAGGTGCAAACCTACAAAGTCGGCGACGAGATTACGCTGACGCTGGTCAAAGGCACTGCCAACGGCCCGACCGAACAACGCGACGTCAAAGTCACGCTGACGGCCCGCCC
>JAUQXD010000495.1 GCA_030834835.1 Thermoflexales bacterium
GATTGTCGTTGTCGTTGTGGTTGTCATCCTCGTTATCGTTGTGATTCTCGTTGTCGCCGTTGTCGTTACTGTTGTCGTTCTGGCCGTCATCGCCGGCACCGCCGTCATCGCCGGTGATCAACTCGATCCGGGTGGCGAGCAAGCGGCCGTTGGCATCGCGCAGCGCCTGCACGTTGACGCGCTGACCCACGCCGATGTTGCCCTTGAAGACGGTGTTGGCATCGATCGCAACGGTCGCCCCATCGATGATCCAGCTGTCGGCGGTCTGGCTGTTGACGGAGCCGGTAAATTCGATGCTGACTGGCCGGGGCGTCGGTGCGGGCGTCGCCGTGGGCGGCGGCTCACGCGTCGGGCGCGGTTCGGTCGGCTCCGATGTCACGATCGGGTCGGGCGTGGCCGTGGGCGCGGGCGCGTCAGTCGGCGTGGGCGTCGATGTCGGCACTTCGGGCGTTGGTCCGGCCGGTTGATCAAGCGTGATCGACAGGGCACGCAGTCCGCTGCGACCGGTCAATCCGCGGACATCCGCCAGCCGATCGATCTGCGGCTGCCCGCTGATCTGCGTGTTGGCATCAATGCGTACGACCAGTCCGCCGACCACCCACGCGTCGGGCTGCATGGATTCGATCGGGCCGTTAAACCGGACTTCGATTTCGCGCCCGGCATCCAGCAGCGCGTTCGCTTCGATCCGGCGCTGGGCCTCAAATTGAGCCTGCAGATTAGCGCGCGCGGCGGCATCGGCGGTGAACGTCAAGCGGGCGTCTTCGACGGTGCGCTTCAGGCCGTAGAGCGGATCGCCCGGCAGAGCTGAGCCGGAGGCCGCGACTGCGCCGCCGCCCAGCACGGCGAAGGCCACGGAAAAGGCGGCGAACATCGTCGCGAGGCGGGGCACAAAGCCCAGCGCCGGGCGGCGCTGCGACGCCTGCCGCAAGGCGGCACCTTGCTTCAAGAACGCCTGCCGCGATTTCATTTTCTGCGCTTCAGACGGCTGCATGCGCAGGGCGGGCAGGGCAGCGGTGGTGGTCAGCATGGGACGCAGTGCGGCGGCTGAGTCTGGATAACGCACCAGAATGGCGTCGACCGATTCGCCGCGCTCGAGCGCGTCCAGAGCCTCAATAAGTTGAATTTCAAATTCGACGTTCATGCATCCACCACTTGTGTTACGGTCAGCTTGCGCGAGAGCGCGGCGATGGCCCGGGCTTGCAGTTGTTTGATAGCGCCTTCGGTTTTGCCCAGCGTGCGGGCGACTTCTAGAATGGGCATGTCGTAGCCAAAACGCAAGGCTAAGACGTGCTGCTGTTCGTCGGTCAGTTCGGTCATCGCCTGTTTCAAGTCGGCGTGAGTCAGCATCTTTTCGACAATGTCGGCCGGGCCGGCGTCACGGCTGACCAGCGATTCGTCCAGCTCAACTTCCGGGGCGCGATAGTGGCGACGATGATGGTCGCTGACGACGCGCGCTGCCACACCATACAGCCAGCCGCGCAGCGTGTTTTGCGGCGCGTTTTTGTCGCGCAGGGCGCTGAGCAGGCGGGTGAAAACCTCACTGGTCAGGTCTTCTGCCACGTCTCGATCGCTGACGCGGAACGCGATGTAGCGAAAGATGGGAGCATAATAACGATCATGAACTTCGGCCAGCGCGTCGGCGTCCAGTGTACGTGCCCGCGCGAGCAGGGCCAATTCGTCTTGCACGGTGGGAGTCCCCCTGCTACGCGGAAAAGCGAGTATCTGATCTGCCAGTAACTGTCGCGTAGCCACCCGATTATAGCATCCTCCTGCGGGCCACGGTCGCGGCCGCGCGCGCGTTACATGGTCTGGCGATCGGCAGTGGTCTGCGATCGCCAGAGTCTGGTTAGCGGTTCGATCTGGTGCTAGTCGTCGCCGTTGCCGCCGTGGTCGTCATCGTCATCGTGATCGTCGTTGCTGTTGCCATGGTCATCGTCACCGTGATCGTCGTTGCCATTGCCATGATCGTCGTCGTGCTCGTTGTCGTTGGAGTTCATATTGCCGTTGCCGTCGTCATCGTTGTCGTTGAAATTCCCGTTGCCATTGTCGTTATCGTCGTCGTCGTCATCATCGTTGGAATTCACATTGCCATTATCGTTATCGCCATCGTCGTCATTATCGCTGGAATTCCCATTGCCATTGTCGTCATTGTCGTTGGAGTTGCCGTTGCCATTACCGTTGTCGTCGTTCTCATTCTCGTTGCCATTGCCATTGCTGTTGCCATCGTCGTCACCGGCGTCGACCAATTCAATCTCGCGCGCGAACAACGAACCGTCGGCCTGAACCCGCGCATGAACTTTGACCTCGCTGCCGACATCGATCCCGGCGCCGATTTCAGTCGCGCCCGCCACCTGAACGGTGCGCCCGTCGATGACCCAACCAGTGGCGGCGATAACCTCTACGGCGCCGCGGAACTCAACTTCATTGCTATGAGATCCCGGCGTGCGCGTGGGCGTCGCCAGAGGTGACTGCTGCGCCTGGCCGGATGCGTCCTGCTGAATCTGGCGCTGCCCTTGCTGGCTGCGTATGGACCCGAACCCCTGATCGATCATTGCCAGAGCCGTGCTGCTGGCGGCCGCCACTAGAAATACCGCGCTGGCTACTGCGAACACCTTTTTACTGCCCGTTAAGCGTTTCATGTGTGCCTCCTCTTTTAGACCTGTGAAATTCAACTGACACTCATTAAGTCGAGAGGTTTATTAAAAAGTAACGGCACAACCGATCAGACTAAGGTCGGAAAGAGGGTAGAAATATGTGTCAAAATACCGACCGGCGGCGGCGAGGCTACGGAGCGACGGCGTAGATGATGCTGAATTTGTCGCGAAAGACTTCGGTGAGGCCGGGATCGTTCCTGGCCTGGTTGATGAAGGCGGTGTGCCGGAGATCGGTCAGCACGTAGTCGCCGCCAAAGTCCGATCGAATGGCGGCGCTGGCCGGTTTGACCTTGCCCTGCGTAATCTGCACCCACGTATCGTACAGATCGGCATCGTACAACTGCATGTACGTCGGATCGAGACCGATGGTGTACAGGCTGGTGGTGTTGTAGAAGAACAGTCGCGGAAAATCGTCCCAGTCGGTCTGGAAGATTTTAGCGGCGGGCGGGGCATATTGCGCCAGCCAGTACGAGGCGGCCGCATACGTCTCGGCCGGTTTGGTTTGATCCGCCATCGCGGCGCGCGCCTGCGTCAGCGTGATGGTCAACGGCGCGATCAGGATCGCCACCAGCCCGATCGGGATCAGCCGCCGATCGAGGCGCGGAAACCCGTCGAGCAGCGGCTGGATCGTCAGCGCGGCGAAGATCAGCGCGAAAGCGGGGAAATACTCGACAAATCGACGGGCTTTGAACAACATCACGGCAAATACGATGGATAAACCAAACGCGGCCAACGCCGCCCGATCGATCTTCTGCCCCCGCCAGCCCAGCGCGAACGTCCCCAGCACGAAGGCGGCCAGCGCGAAGCCCGAATTGCCGACGAGCACCCAGGTGTCGTAGGGATACCATTCGTTGCCCACGGACACCGCCGATTCACCCAACTTAGGCAGCAGGTGATTGATGATGAAGGTGATGTTCTGCGGAAAGTACGGATTGACGATCAAGCCTAAAACAAGGCCGATAGCGGGGAAGACTAGTGCCTGCCATTCAAAGCGTCGTTCCGTCATAAAGGTTGCGATAGCGACCACACCGCCCACGACCAGCAATAGCGGAAAGGCGTTGTACAACCAGACGTACAGGAAGCCCAGTGGAATCAGCGGCCAGTATTTGCGCCTTAGTAGCCAGTGCAGCCCCAGCGCCAGTATCAACAGCGAGGCCGACTGCGCACGCGGCATGGACAGGCGATAGAGAAATGCTTCGGACACGGCCAGCAGCCCCAGCGCCCAGAGCGATGCCCACTTGACGCGCTGCCCGCGTAACAGCCACCAAATCGCCACGAAGGCGGCGGCCGGCATAAAGATGCTGGCAAACTTCGCCGCGATCAACATCGATTGATCGGAGCCAACGGCGAACAGCGACAGGTAGGCGTGATATAGCAGGTGATGATCATAGAATGCTTCGGGGCTGAGGATGCTTTGCGGCAGCCAGATAAAGGGGATGCGCAGGCCATACTGGCGCATCAGCGCCGCCATGCGCATGTGATAGAAACCGTCGTTGTCGGCCAGCGAGGGCGTGCCGAACTGCACGAAGCCCAGCAAGATCGAAAACAGCGCGAACAGCGTTGCGGCCGTCAGCAGGGTGCGCGGCTCAACCTGAAAGAGCGAACGACCACGGCTGATCAACGGCGAATGAACTGATGGTTCAGGGGTTGGGGGCACATCAATTCGTGTCATTCGTCACTGATCGACTGCGTGATCGTTCGTCTGATCATTAGGTCGCAGAAGCGTGTCAAAAGTGACGGCCTATTCCGGCGGTGCCTGGCCGTCCAATCCTTGAAGTCGCAGCGCCTGGGCTAACTCTGGATGCGATTGCCACTCGCCATCGATGTAGACCTGCTTATCCCATGGAAAGATGACCAGCGCGTCGGTTGTCAGTGCCACGACATCCGGTCGAGGTTGTGCCCAACTGTGCGCGACTAAACTGGCCGTGATCGTGCGCGCCGCGCCGAGTTCGGCTACACGAGCCGCCACCAACGCCAGCGATTCGCCGGTGTCGGCCATCTCATCGACGACGGCTACCACCTTGCCAGCCACTTCCGGCGACACATCCACTTTCCAGATTGGCTGTTGATAAGTGATCTGATCGTTCAATCGGCGGGTGACGCGCACCGGATACAACTCGCGGCGCAGGGCGCAGGCCACGGCGGTGGCCGGAAACAGGCCCGCTCGCGCAATGCCGACGATCACGTCGACGTTGAACGCGGCTAATCTTTCAGCGAGCGTCGCAGCCAGTTCCGCGAAGCGCGGCCAACTGATCTCCTCGACGCCGGTGCGGTGGGTGTAGTCGTAACTTTGCATCTTAGTTCAGACTATCCAAGTAGCCCTTCAACATTTGAAGCGCCGCCTCGGACGAATCCAGTTTGTTGCCGGCGCGATCCTTCTGCCATACGAATTTTTCCGTGCGCTCAAAGGTGCGCGTGGACAGGCTGATATAAACCAGCCCCACCGGCTTGCCTGGCAGTCCGCCGCCCGGCCCGGCGAGGCCCGTCACGCTGATGCCAATGTC
>JAUQXD010000496.1 GCA_030834835.1 Thermoflexales bacterium
GGTGGGTTTCCGCGAAGCGGGCCTGATGGCTCGTCGGGCGAGGCGGCGTGCTGCAGGATCGTTTTGAGCCGCTTCTCGAAGTCGTGGCGGGTCAGCATGACGCGCCGCCCGCAGGTCTGGCACTTCAAACCGATGTCCGCACCGATGCGGGTAACCTGCCAGTCATAACTGCCACAGGGGTGCGGTTTGCGCATACGCACGACATCGCCGACGTTAATGTTGACGGGCATGACGGGTTCTCCGGGCGCGATTATACCATCGGGTTGGGGGCAGCTGCGGCATGGTGACTGCGCGGCATAGTGACTGCCGTTCGAAAACCGGCTGTGCCATCGCCCCTGATTTGCGTTATAATCAAATTGCTCAAGGTTTGAGCGGGAAGCATGAAGTATTAAGGAGGAGTAACCATGTCCGCCCCCATCAAGAAAGCCAATCGCCAGATTTATACGCCCGGCACCGGCATCACCGTGAACCGCGACGGTTCTCTCCAGTCGGTGAACGATCAGGTAATGGATGAAGCGTACGAAGAGAACGTCGAACCGGTGTTGAGTTTTGAAATCCTGACGAATCAATTGAACGGCGTGTCGCCGGACATGCGTGACGAGCTGGCGAATGCCCTGAAATTGATCGAGACTGAATTGAACGCCAGTGAACCGGCCGATGTGAGCCTGGTCCATGACAACTTGAACACCCTGCGCGCCGCGCCGCCCAAGGTCCGCACCGACCTGAAGGCGTTGCTCGAGACTACCCCGGACGTTTCCCAACCGATCAAGATCATGGCCCGACAGCTGCTGCGCTAAATCGAGTGTCCCGTTTCGTCAGCCCTGCACCGCGCCGTATGGCGCGGTGTTGCTTAGCCTGAGCACAGCCTTGCCCTGAGGAGAGATCATGGCCGATCATGACGCCGCTCGCTCGAATCAAAAAGACGCCGGCTGGCGCAACCTCGTTTTGCCGTTGACCCTGCTGGTCGTGGTGTTCTGCGGGCTGCTGCTGGTGACGCCGTGGCTGCCTTCGGCCCAGTGGGTGGTCTTAGCCCGCGCCGTGTTGATTTTGAGCGGCACACTGCTGCCGTCGATCTTATACCGCTACTTCATCCAGGGGCGGCGGCCTACGCTGCGGCGCGAGTACAAACAGAACTTGCGCCGTCTGGGGTTCTCTGAAAAAGACCCGCAGTACGACGAGAAGTTCGAGGCCTTTTATGGGGCCGATGATACCTACGATACTTTCCCTTTCCAGCTTCTCGGCCGGCGACCGGCGATGACGGCTGCGCCGCAGCCCCGGTCCGAGGTGCTGACCCACCCGCTGCGCTCGCTGAACTCGCCGATCCTGATGGCTACGGTCCTGACGCTGCTGGGCTGGCTGCTGGTCTTCTTTCCAGCGGATCCCGCTTCAGTGGTGTTTGGCCCCAATCGCACGCCGCTATCTTACGGATTCCTGGGCGCGTATATCTTTAGCATCGGCGCGCTGGTGCGGCAGTACGTTACCGATGATCTGCAGGCGCGTTATTACGCCAGCATTACCGTGCGCTTCCTGACGGCCTTTGTGCTGGCCTGGCTGATCGATCTCATCTGGCCCGCGGCCGCCACGGCGCCAACGGACACGGGCCTGCCGCTGCCCGGCGGGCTGGTCGATCAGCGCTTGTTGATTGCATTTGTGATTGGCGCATTCCCGGCGCTGGGCCTGCGGCTGATTCAGCGGGCGGCCACGGCCCTGCTCAGCGTGATCTTTCGCGGTTTTGAAGAATCGCAGCCGTTGAATCTGCTCGACGGCCTGAACGCCTATCAAGAAGATCGTTTGCTGCTGGAAGGGGTTGAAAGCCTGCAAAACCTGACCTGCGCCGATGTGGTCGATCTCATGCTTAAGACCCGCTTTCCGGTTGAGCAGATCATTGACTGGATGGATCAGGCGTTGCTGCAAATTCACGCGCGCGGCCGCTACGATCAATTTC
Organism: Thermoflexales bacterium; assembly: GCA_030834835.1. GTDB lineage: Bacteria > Chloroflexota > Anaerolineae > Fen-1058 > Fen-1058 > JAGOBP01. Next base: position 1,946 of record JAUQXD010000496.1, read on the forward strand.
GCCAGAGCGGCCTGCGCACGGCCACAGACTTCATCGATCTGTATGATCTCAAAAACCCGGCGAACGGCGACGATCGCCACACGGCCCTGGCGCGGCTCATCAACAGCCAGCCAGCGGTCGAGCCGTTCGGCCTGCGCCGCGTGTTCGCGTTGGGCCGCAAAGATCAATCGGGCACAGCGTTAACCGCCGATCAGATCGCGGCGCGCGACGCCGAAACGGCGGTGCTGCTGGACGCGATCGCGGTGGCGCTGCGATCGGATCCCAATATGTATCACGTGCGCTACTGGCGCAGTCACGCCTTTGAAGTGCTGCCGGAAGATCTGGAGCAGCTGCGCACGACAGCCGATCTGAAGCTGATGCAGGGGTTGCCCGACGAAGCGATCGGGGTGTACAACGACCTGGTGCGCGATTTCCCTGACAAGTATGTGATGCGGCTGTATCGCGGCCTGGCCTACTACACCCGGGGTGAATACGATCGCGCCATCGCCGATTACGATCGCGCCATCGACGAGTATCAACGCGTGATTCAGGCGGGCGGTTACAAATGGGACATGCTGCGCTTTGCATACGTCGAGCGCGGCCGGGTCTATCGGGAGCAGGGCGAGAACAAGAAAGCGAAAGAGGCGTTTGAACAGGCCCTGCGCGAATATCCTAAGTTTCCTGAAGCCAAATTGGAACTGGCGAACCTGCTGCTCACGGATCCAACCCAGTATGCTGCGGCGATGAATCTGTTGACGGAAGTCATCGACGAGTCGGACTTCAAGCGCGCGGATGCGCAGGCCAATCGCGGCCTGGCCCGCTTCGAATTGTGGAAGCGCAACGGCCGCCTGTCCGATCAAAAGGCGACCGAACTTGGCCTGGCGCGTGAAGACCTGGAGAGCGCGCTGCGCCGCAAGCCCGATTTGATTTCAGCCTACATCAACCTGGCGCTCGTGCTGAATGAGCTGGGCGCCTACGTCGAACAGGAGCAATCTCTGACGACGGCGTTGACGTCTGCGGTCAATGAAGCGGACGACGAAGTGATGTATCGCGTGCGGCTGGATCGCGGCCGATTGTACTTGCAACAAGACGAGCAGCGCGCGGCCCTGAAGGACTTCAGCGCGGCGGCGCAGCAACT
>JAUQXD010000497.1 GCA_030834835.1 Thermoflexales bacterium
ATTAGCGTGTGCGCTGCGGATGGCGGCGCTGGTCGAGGTGCACGATCTGAAGGAACTGGAGCGGGCGTTTCGAGTTGGCCCACAGTTAGTTGGCGTGAACAATCGCAACCTGCGCGATTTCAGTGTGGACTTGCAAACGACGGCGAAATTGCGCGTACGGATTCCAGGCAATGTGCTCGTCGTGGCGGAGAGCGGTATCCACTCCGCGGCCGATGTGGACGAACTCGCGCTGATGGGCGTCGATGCGATGTTGGTGGGCGAGGCGTTGGTCACGGCGAAGGATGTCGGCGCGAAGGTGCGGGAACTCGTGACAAGATGACGAGTGACGAGTGATGAGTGATGAGTGAAAAGTGAAGCGTGACAAGTGAAGGTGAAGATTTGCGGGATAACGAATCTGGAAGATGCGCGGGCGGCTATTGAGGCGGGCGCGGGTTTGCTAGGGTTCAACTTTTACCGGCAGAGCGCGAGATATATTGAACCGGAAATGGCACGCTCGATCGTCGCGCACATCCGATCGGATGGGAGAGTACCGCAGTTGGTGGGTGTGTTCGTGAACTCACCCTTACTTGAGGTGCAAATGATCGTGCGCGAAGTCGATCTCGATCTGGCACAGTTGCACGGCGATGAATCTATCGAGATGCTGGCGCAGGTGTGTGGCTTCAAGGCGGTAAGACCGCAATCGCTGGACGAGGCTGAACATCAGGCGAAAAAGTATGCAGTTAAGAGCGAACCCGCGTTGTTGATCGATGCGTATCGTACAGGCGAATATGGCGGCACAGGACAGGTTGGTGACTGGTCATTGGCGGCACAGATTGCGCGGCGGTATCCGATCTTGCTGGCGGGCGGCCTGACGCCGGAGAATGTGGCTGCGGCGATTCGACAGGTGCAGCCGTGGGGCGTCGATGTGGCGTCGGGTGTGGAGTCAGCACCGGGCAAGAAGGATGCCGCGAAGATGCGGGTGTTTGTGGCGAATGCGAAATCTTCAACGGATGCTGCGCGAAGCAGACACATGCGGTGCAGTGCTCCCGTAAACGGATGAAAGCGGATGATGAATTCTCAGCGGATGAAGAACGGATAAACGGATAGCATGATCGCGTCAATCAGCAATCGTCGGTCGCAAGCGACCGCGCAATCAACAACACCTGCACTGCGCGCAGGCGCAAGTGTCATCAATCCAAAGTTTGGTCCTTACGGCGGGCAGTTTGTGCCGGAGACGTTGATGCCCGCGCTCGGCGAACTCGAAGCCGCGTATGTTGAAGCGATGGGCGATGCGGCGTTTGTGGCTGAATATGAACGTTTGCTGCGGACCTATGTTGGGCGACCAACTGCGCTCACGCATGCGCGACGTATGAGCGAGCATCTGGGGGGCGCGCAAATTTATTTGAAGCGAGAAGACTTGGCCCACTCCGGCGCGCACAAGATCAATAATGCGCTGGGGCAAGCGCTGCTGGCGAAGTTGATGGGCAAACGGCGCGTCGTGGCTGAGACGGGCGCGGGGCAGCATGGTGTGGCTTCGGCGACGGTGGCGGCTTTGCTGGGGCTTGAATGTGTCGTGTATATGGGCACGGTCGATATGGCCCGCCAGCAACCCAACGTATTTCGCATGAAGTTGTTGGGTGCGGAAGTGCGTCCCGTTGATGCGGGCACGCGCACGTTGAAGGACGCCATCAACGAGGCGATTCGCGATTGGGTAACGAACATTAACACGACGCATTATTTACTTGGCTCGGCGTTGGGGCCGCATCCGTATCCGACGATGGTGCGCGACTTTCAATCGATCATCGGGCGTGAGGCGCGCGCGCAGATACTGGAGATGACGGGCCGCTTGCCTGATCAATGCATCGCCTGTGTGGGGGGCGGCTCCAATTCGATTGGCCTGTTTCATGCTTTCCGCGATGATGCCGACGTTGAATTGATCGGTGTGGAGGCGGGCGGCGAGGGTATCGCGTCGGGCAAGCACGCGGCGCGTTTCGGCGATCCCGCGGTGGGTCGGTTGGGTGTGCTGCATGGCACCAAGACGTTTGTCCTGCAAGACCCCGATGGGCAAATCGCGGAGACACATTCCATTTCGGCTGGCCTCGATTACGCCGCTATCGGCCCGGAGCACGCGTACTTGCGCGATCTAGGCCGGGCGCAATACACGTACGCGACTGACGATGAAGCGCTGAATGCGTTCTCGACGTTGTGCAAGTTGGAAGGCATCATCCCCGCGCTGGAGTCTTCGCATGCAGTGGCCGAGGCTATCAAGCGCGCGCCGCAGATGAAGAAGGACGCGATTCTGCTGGTGAATTTGTCGGGGCGGGGGGATAAGGATTTGGATACAGTGATGAAGGCGATACGTGACGAGTGACAAGTGATGAGTAATCAACAATCAGAAATCTACAATCAGCAATCACTGGCGCGCATCAGCAATCTGTTCGGCAACGGTCATGCAGCATTGATGCCGTATTTTCCGCTGGGTTTTCCTGATGCGGCGACGTCGCTGGAGGTGATCGTCGCGATGAGCGAGGCCGGAGCGGATGCGTTTGAACTCGGCCTGTCGTTTTCTGATCCGTTGGCGGATGGGCCGGTGATTCAGCACGCGACGCAGATCGCGCTGGAGCAGGGCATCACCGTGGCGAAGTCGCTGGCGATGATCGCCGAGTTACGAGCACGCGGCGTCAAGCAGCCGTTTCTATTGATGGGCTATTTCAATCCGATGCTGGCGTATGGCCTCGATCGATTTGTGACGGATGCGGCCGCGGCCGGTGTCGATGGCTTCATCGTGCCCGATCTGCCGCCCGAAGAGGCGGACGAACTCGATCGGTTGTGCGCCGATCGGGGTCTGGGGCTGATCTATTTTCTCGCGCCTACGTCAACGGATGATCGTTTGAAACTCGTCACTGCTAATGCGCGAGGATTCATCTATCTGGTCTCGCTGACGGGCATCACCGGCACTCGATTGAAATTGGCCGACAATTTAGGCGCATTTGTCGATCGGGTGCGGCACGCCACCACGACGCCGATCGCGATCGGGTTTGGGGTATCCACGCCGGAACAGGCTGCCGACGTGAGTCGATTGGCTGACGGCGTGATTGTCGGCTCGCGTATAGTGCAGATCGTCGATCGGGCGGAGGATAAAGCGCAGGCCGCGGCGCAGCTGGTGCGCGAGTTGAAGTCCGCAATGCGCTGACGGGTCATCCGATGATTTGTGTGGGAAGCTGGATTTTCTTGTTTGCCGCACAGGAATGCAGAGAACGCTAAAGGAATCTCGCCACCTTTGTGATCCTTGTGCTCTTTTGTGGCTGGCCCAACACAGTCGGATTGGGCACGATGGACAATCGACTGTTGTGCAAAGTTGTGCAAGACGAGCATTGACAGGTCGTCGCGCGGATGATAAACTCTCGGTCATCATGACGAACGTGTCTGGCCGAGCCTACTTTTATTTTTACTTTTATGCGACGGTGAATCAACCGCCGCTGTTTCGGCCTGGCAGACCCTAGACACCATCAGGACTCTGAAGAGCGCGAGGCACCGGCCTTGCGCTCTTTTTTTATCTGGAGGTCTTATGCCTGACATGCGGGTGCGCGGCATTCGCGGCGCGACGACAGCCGAAGCCAACACGCGTGAGGCGATTTTAGCGGCGACTGACGAACTGCTGCGCTTGATGATCGATGCGAACCAGGTGTGCGCCGAAGATGTGGCGTCGGTGTTCTTCACGACGACGAGTGATCTGAATGCCGAGTTTCCGGCGTTAGCTGCCCGCGCGCTGGGCTGGCACGATGTGGCGTTGATGTGCGGGCACGAAATGAGCGTGCCGCACGGTTTGCCGCTGTGCGTCCGGATTTTGATTCACTGGAATACGCGGGTGCAGGCCGCTGAAGTGCAGCACGTGTATATCAAAGGCGCGGCCCATCTGCGGCCCGATCGATCTTTCAGCCTGAACCGGGCTTAGCTGAGCGGAGGAGATCATGGTCATTGTCATGCAGGAGAAAGCCAGCGCGAAACAGATTGCGGGCGCAGTGGCACGGGTGGAAGCGCTGGGCTATCGCGCCCATCTGGTGCAGGGCGAAGAGCGCACCATCATCGGCGTCATCGGCGACGATCGCCCGATCGAACGATCGGCGTTTGAACTGCTCGACGGCGTCGAAAAAACCGTACCGATTTTGAAGCCGTTCAAACTGGCGTCGCGCAATATGCAGGCCCAGGACTCGATCGTGTCGTTGAACGGTGTCAAGATCGGCGGGCCGCAGATCATCATCATGGCCGGGCCATGCGCGGTGGAAAGCCGATCGCAAATTTTGGAGACCGCGCAAGCGGTGAAAGAGGCGGGCGCGCAAGTGCTGCGCGGCGGCGCGTACAAGCCGCGCACTTCGCCGTATAGTTTTCAGGGCATGGGCGAAGAAGGACTGGAATTGTTGGCCGAGGCGCGCGAAGTGACGGGCTTGCCGGTGGTGACCGAAGTGATGTCGCCCGAGCAGGTGCCGACAGTGATGAAGTATGCGGATATGTTCCAGATCGGTGCGCGCAACATGCAGAATTATTCGCTGCTGCATGCGGTGGGCGAGGCCAATCACCCGGTGTTGCTGAAGCGCGGCATGATGTCCACGATTGAAGAGTTGTTAATGTCGGCGGAGTACATTCTATCGCATGGCAATATGCGCGTAGCGCTGTGCGAGCGTGGCATCCGCACCTTTGAGAAGTACACGCGCAACACTACCGACATCAACGCGATTCCGGTGATCAAGCAATTGTCGCATCTGCCCGTTATTCTCGATCCGTCGCATGGCACGGGCAAATGGGAATACGTGACGGCTGTGGCGAAGGCGGGCATCGCGGCCGGGGCCGACGGCCTGATCATCGAAGTGCATCCGCGCCCGGAAGAAGCCGCCTCCGATGGCGCACAGAGTCTGAAGCCAGAAAAGTTCGCGCAGATGGTGCGCGAAGTGCGGCGCGTGGCCGAAGCCGTCGATCGGTGTTAGCGGGCCATCGGCTGAAAGCCGACGGCAAAGAGTGTCAAGCCCGCTTCGCGGGCTTCCTGATCGTTGCCGTCGATTTTGAATCGATGGCAAGTCGCCGGAGGTCAACATGATCATTGTCATGAAGAGTGGCGCCAGTTCCAGGCAAATTTCAGCCGCGGTCTCGCGGGTCGAAGCGATGGGTTATCGCGTGCATCTGTCGCAGGGCGAAGAGCGCACCATCATCGGTGTGATCGGCGATGATCGCCCGATCGATCGCTCGGCGTTTGAACTGCTGGATGGCGTCGAGAAGACTGTGCCAATCCTGAAGCCGTTCAAGATGGCGTCGCGTGATATGCATCCGCAAGATACGATCGTGTCGTTAAACGGCGTCAAGATTGGCGGGCCGCAGATCGTCATCATGGCCGGGCCCTGCGCGGTGGAAAGCCGCGCGCAAATCTTGGAGACCGCGCAGGCGGTTAAAGAAGCGGGTGCGCACATGTTGCGCGGCGGCGCATACAAGCCGCGCACCTCGCCGTACAGTTTTCAAGGCATGGGCGAAGAGGGTCTGCAACTGCTGGCCGAAGCGCGCGAAGCCACCGGCCTGCCCGTCGTGACCGAGGTGATGTCGCCCGAGCAGGTTTCACTGGTGGCGAAGTATGCCGACATGCTGCAAATCGGTGCGCGCAACATGCAGAACTACGCGCTGCTGCATGCGGTGGGTGAGGCCAATCATCCGGTGTTGTTGAAGCGCGGCATGATGTCTACCATTGAAGAGTTGTTTATGGCCGCCGAATACATCCTGTCGCACGGCAATATGCGCGTGGCCCTGTGTGAACGCGGCATTCGCACCTTCGAGCGCTATACGCGCAACACGACTGACATCAACGCGATTCCCGTCATCAAGCAGATGTCGCATCTGCCGGTGATTCTCGATCCGTCGCACGGCACGGGCAAATGGGAATAC
>JAUQXD010000498.1 GCA_030834835.1 Thermoflexales bacterium
CAAAATTGGGCCGGCCGGAATGAAATCGATGGCCGCCCAGCCGGAGCCGGCCACCCAGCCGCCGTGCGGTCCGCCCGTGTAGTACCACATTTCGCCCGCCGCCCACGGCAGCGTCAATTCAGGCTGCGCTAACCCATCGGGTGTGATTTCGACCGCGTAGTTGAAGGGATCGCCAAATAAATTTTCATACGTGGCGATGAAGCCCGTCGGCCCGATCTCGATCAACCAATCGTCATACAGCCGATCGAGCGCCAGCATCGTCTGCAAGCCCACCGTGCCCGCATTCAAGCCGCGACCCACCAGCACACGCGAATAATTGGCCAGCCGCACCGTCTGCTGCGCGCGATACTTCCAGCCGTAGTAGCCGTCGTTGAAGTGATTGGCCGCATAGGACAATTGCTGATACAGACTCTGATAACCGGCTTGCCTGAACCCGACCGGGTACGCCTGCGCCTCGGCGGTGGGCGTGGCGTTGCTTAACCACTGCCCACGATATTCCAGCACGGCCAGCAGCAGGCGCGGATTCACGCTGAATTGCTGCGCCACCCGCTGCACGATCTGCGCACCCGTCAGCCATTCGCCATCGACCTGTTCACTGAAGGCTTTGAGATAACCGCTGGTGCGATCGATGAACGCGGCCACATCAAAATCGAGCGTGCCCGGGCCGTAAACGAGTTCGCTATCGGGGATCAACTTGGCGTTCGGCCCCACCCGATCGATCTTCAGCGGCACGTTGAGCGGATCGCCGGGATGAATGACGCTGAGATCGGTCAGGCCGTTGGTGGCCGCGATGTCGTCGACGGTGGTGTTGTATTCGGCGGCAATGCCCGCCAGCGCATCGCCGTATTGCACGATGTAAAGTTCGGTGCTGTGCCGGTCGGCAGCGCGCGGCGCATCGGGTGTGGGCGTGGTGGCGGGATCGCGCGTAGGCGGCGGCGTGCGTGTCGGCGTAGCGGCGCCATTGCCGGCGGCGATAATGGGCGCACTGCCAACCGCCGTCGGCCACGTGGTGACGTCGGTCAGCGGCGGTTCCGCGCGATTACAGGCGGACGCGAGAAGCAGCGCCAACAGCAGGCCGGATCGTAGCCAGGCTTTCATACTTTGCCTTTCATTCTCAGCATAACCACGGCAAACCCGACAACACTGATTGCAAGCACAGCGACCAGGGCGGCGGGATCGGCGGTGGGGTCGTCAACGCGCGTCGATGGGATCGCGGTGGCCGCCGGCGCGGCTGATGGCGTGGCCGTACTCGTCGAGGTTGATGTCGCGGTTGCAGTGCGGGTCGTCGTGGCGGTTGCAGTCGCCGTCGATGTCGAAGTTGGCGTTAGAGTTCGAGTTGGCGCGCATATCGCCGGCACGGACGCGGTGACAGTCGGTGTTGGCGACACCGTCTGAGTCGGTGTGTGCGTTGGTGCTTTGGTCAGGGTAATCGTCGGCGTGATGACACTGGATGGTGTTGTTGCGGCCTCGTCGGGCGCAGCTGTACCGATCGGGGAGGCCGCCGCCGCTGGTGGGGCGGCCGGTGGTTTGCCCACCGGCGCGATCGAGACCGCCGACGCACCCTCCACGATCAAGCGGGGTGCACCCCCGATCAGGCAGCCGCCGGTGCAGGACGCGCCCGCCAACTCGATGATGTATTTGCCGTTACGAGCGCTGATCTTTTGCGTGCGGCCGGTGGCATCGACCAGCGTGGCCTGTGCGGCGTGCGCGGTCACTTCGATGTTGACGGGCGATGGCTGGCGCGTCCACGCGACGGTGGTCCACGCCTCGCCGCGCTGCACTGTCACCTGTGCGTAATCACCGCGTTGATCGAGCGTTGCACCTGTGAATCCCGCCAGATAATTCGCGGCGACCTGAAAGGCCGCGAAAGCCGGTCGACGGGAGCCGTTTTCGCGCACCAGCCCGAACGGCTCGGGGTTGGCGGCGTGATCGCCGGGCACATCGGCCAGTTTGTAAATCGCGATGCGCTGCGTGCCCGCGGCCAACGCCATGGCGAAGGCCTGAATGATGAAGTGCGACTGTTCATCGAGCGTGATGGTGAACTCCGGTTCAGCCACGGGCCAGGCCGGATCGGTGCTGGGGGCGGCATTAGTCTCGGTCAGCCACAGCGGTTTATCGAAGCCGCGCTCGCGCATCTGTTGATGATGCCACGCGATGAGATCGTAGACGTTGTCGGTGCGGAAATACAGATTGGCCGAAGCGACATCGAAGTAATAGTTGTGATCGGGCGCGGACCGGTCATTGGCCATCAGATCGAGCAGGCGTGAGAAGAACGGCGTGCGGCCATAGTTGGTGTCCCAGTAATAAGTGAAGGCGCCCAGGTGGACGGTGGCATTGGGGTTGGTCGCTTTGATCACGTTATAGCCCACGCGCAGCAATTGATAGAAATCTTTCTCGTCGCCGCCCCAGGTGCGGCCAGGATAGCGCGGATCCCAGATGTCGGGTTCGTTCCAGATGATCCAGTGATCGATGCGGCCCGCGTAGCGGCTGACGATCTTGCGCAGGAAGATGGCCCAGGTGTTGTTGGGATCATCGTCGCGCGTGTTGAGGCCGCGCGGCACGCCGGGGATGCTGCCGTCCTCCAGCGCCCACGACGGCGTGTTGACGATCAGGCCCACCACCTCGCGCCCGGCAGCGATCTCCGCGTTGAGCTGCGCTTCGGTGAAGAAAGCATCGTTCCATTCGCCGTCGTTGTTGGGTTGCAGCGTGGCCCACGGGAAGCGCACGCGCGTCCAGCCCGCGCCCAGGGCGGATGCCGATTTTGGATCGTCAAACGTATCGATCGCACCGAAGCGGCGATCGGGAATACCGACGGCGATGGCGAGCGGCGCGGCGAGTGAGCCGAGCAGCGTTGCCAGCAAGATCATAATGAGTAATGCGTAATACATCCTGCGTGGTGCGTGATGCGTGAAGCGCACTCTATCCTCCAACTTCCAACTTCTAACTTCCAATCTCCAACCTCCAACTAAACGCGGCGATTGTAGCATACGGGCGGAGGACCAAAAAACCCGCTCTCACAGGGAGAACGGGTTGGTGAGGAACGCAGCGGTGTTACGATTCGTCTTCGGTGGCATACTGCGCGCGGGCCTCGGCTAAAGAAATGCCTTTTCCTTCGGAAATGTGCTGTCGCGCCTGGCGGAT
>JAUQXD010000499.1 GCA_030834835.1 Thermoflexales bacterium
TGAGCCGGCGGCAAAGACCTTAATCACTTCGTTTTGCCGCACGCCGAACGAGCCGACCGCGTTGATGCTCTTGGCATTCACACGTTTGGCCTCGTTCGTCGCCCGGGCGATTTGAATCTCAGACTTGAAGCGCGCCGCCGTTTGCACAAACAGGGCGGCCGGTCGCGCATGCAGACCCAATCGGTTTTCGATCTTAATCTGAACCGTCTGCGCCCCGGTCAAATCGACGGGCGCGGTTGAAGTAACGATTGCCTGTTGAATGTGACTCAGGCCTTCGGCCTTGGACGCCAACGCGCCCATCGCTTCGGCCGCCACTTGCTGCAGCGTGCCGCCCAGGCTGGCCTGCACGGCGGCCGCGATCGAGCCTTCGATCATCGGGGCGGCGCATAGCAGCACGTTGTGGCGCTGACTTTCAGGCATGAACTCCAGCGCCATTTCCGCGCTCAGGATGGCGCTGCCCAGATCCATCAACACCAGCACGCCATCTTCGCTATAGGCGGCCTCAATGGCCCGATGGATTTTGTCGGCGTTCGTGCCCAGCGGGTGCAGCGGATCGCCGGTACCGGCAGCGGTGGCAATGACGACGCGCGATTGCTGCGTCATGGCGCGGGCCAGTTCGGCGACACCGGAGACCAGCGACGGGCTATGCGAGACAAGGACGAGATTGACCATAGTTATCGTGACGAGTGACAAGTAATGAGTAAAGAATCGATGTCATTCAGCGCATTGGGCGCGTTATTCCCGCACGCTTCGACGGGAATCCAACGGCCTGATGGCACAAGTTGCGCGATCAGCCCGGCAAACAATGCGGACAGTTCATCACTTCGACAACTTCGTTGAGAACTTGATCGGTCACTTGCTGCGGCTCGCCGGGCGTGAAACCGGTCGCGCCGCACTGGCAGGCAAACCAGCCAACCCGCTGTGGATCGTAAGCCACTCCCGCACTGGCGCGGAGATCGATCTCTTCCACGCCCATTTTCCAGCGGGCATTGGTGATCAACCGCCGGCAGCCCATGGCCTTCAAGCGCGCTACATATTCGGCGAAATGTTCGGGCGTACAGTGACGCATCAACAATACGCCGACCGTGACATCACCGGGCATCGGCCACTGGCGCGCATCCGTGCAGACGGCCACGAGGTTTTCCGGCCGGCCATAGCGATCGGCCCGCGCCAGCACTTCGGGGTTGCGTTCGATCGCATACACCCAGCTGGCGATGTTCGCGACACGGCTCGATAACCGTAAATCCCCCGCGCCAATATCGACAACCACATCAAATGGATAGATCCGCTCCACCACAAACCGATAAGTGTCTTCATCGTAGGGCGCCCAGATCGCCTCCCAATCGATCGGTTCAGTCATGCGCGCCCCTGTGACACAATCGTCGCGCTGAGCCAGATACCGTAGGCGATGGCCACCACACCGATGATTGTCAACGTCGTCGAGAGTTTGCGTTCGGTGGCGGGCTTCAGGCCCAGATCGAGCAAGATCGCGCGCACGCCCAACAGCGCGTGCCACGTCACGACGATGAGGAAAGCAATCTCCAGCAAGAACACAAACGGATTGGACAGATACTCCACAACCTGCTGATAGTTGCGCAGGCCGCCTTCGACGACGAAGTGCTGCACGAACATATGCAGGCCCAACAAAATCAGCAACAGGGCGCCGGTGAAGGCCTGTAAAATCCACGACCAACTGCTGGCGCGTTCGCGAACAGGTTTATTCATGTCGCCCCCTAATGCGTCTTTGTGAACACCGCTAAAGCGCTGAGCACGCTAAACACGATGGTCAACACCAGCCCGATCCAGAGCATGACCTTCTGGCGCGGCACGCCGATGCCAAAGCCGATCAACGACAGGCGAATGCCGTTCAGGCTGTGCGCCAGAATGCCGATGATGAGCACCACGTCCATGATCAAGATCAACGGTGATTTGGCAATGGCGACGAAGTTATCCCAGGCGGCCGGGCCAATCGCCAGCTGGCTGAGGATGCCCAGATGCAGGAAGAGATAGAGCACCAGGCCGAGCGCGCTCAGGCGCATGACCACGTAGGCCCAGAAGCCCACACGCTTGCCGCGCACGTTGAACCATTGCAACGGCTTGCGCTCGACAGGTTTAGGCTTAACGTCCACAGACATTCACATCCTCCAGTAAATCTGACGCCGTAGCGCAAGTTGGCAACTTGCGTTACACCATTAGTTCTTGCCGAACAGCCGCCCGATCTTGCGCGCCGCGACCTTGCCCTTAAGGCGCATGATGGCTGCGCCCGGATCGACTTCATACGGGCAGGCTTCGGTGCATTCAAACGACGAGTGGCAGCGCCACAGGCCGTGCTCGTCGTCGATCAAGTTGTAGATGTAGTCGTAATCGACGCCGCGCGGTTCATTCAACAGCCGTTCAGCCGCCGCCAACCCCATCGGGCCTAAGAATTGCGGATCGGTCGCCATCACCGGGCAAGCCGATAGACACAAGCCGCATTCCAGGCAATTCTCAAACCGACCGAAATCGGGCAGCCCTTCGGGGAGGACATACTTGCCATCGGACCGCAGCGATTCGGCGTGGCGGATGATGGGCATGCCGACGAGCGTCATGCGTTGATAGATCGGGCTGGCATCCACGGCAATGTCCGTGATGACGGGAAAGTTGCGCATGGGATCGATCTTGATCGTCGCGCCTTCGCCGTAATCCTTGACGGGCGTAACGCATGGCAGCTTCTCCACGTCGTTGACCAGCAGCCCGCACGATCCGCACGAGGCATGATGACATGCATGGCGGAACATGACAGTCTTATCCGCAGCCCACGCCTGCTCGACCGCGTCGAGCACGTTGCCCTCATCCGGCACTTCCACCGGAAAGGTGTCGTAATGCGGTTCGCTGCCCGGCTTGTAGCGATAGAGTTTGACAGTGAGTTTCATGTGACACGTCTCTAATGCGTGATGCGTAGTGCGTACTGCGTAATCCACTTCTTACGCAGTACAGATTACGCATTAGTTATTGTAGTAAGAACGATACGACTCCAGCACGTATTCTCTTGTGCGGCACTCTGCCTTGAGGCCCAGTTTGGCGCAGACCGTGTTGCTGACACTCTCGGCCATGCCGCGCGCCGTAGTGGTCTTGCCGCCCGAAATGGTGACGAAGTTTTCCACACCGTCGAATGTGTGATCGAAACTGGCAAAGGTGCGGCTGACTTCGCGCTCGTCGGAACTCTTCTTGCCGATCAACGGGCGAGCCACAGCCATAACGCCGCGAATGGGATTGTGGCGCAGGGCGGGGATCATCTTCTCGCCGAACTCGATCATCTTGTCGACGTGTTCTTGCGGGATCACGATCGCATTGGCATCGTCCACTTTCCACGAGGTCGTGCCAATGATGGATGTTTGACGCTGCGGCACGACAATGTCGCCGTCGTGCGGCTTGTTCAGGCGGTTCACCACCATCTGATTGAGCCGTTTGGCGATCGAGACCATGACGCCCGCCGTCGGCAACACGGGCACATCAACGCCCGCCAGGGCCGCAATCTTGCCCGCCCACGGGCCGGTTGCGTTGACCACCAGATCCGCGCCGATTTCGCGCTCTTTGCCGGTGCGGTTGTCGCGCACCTTCACGCCCGATACGGCGTTGCCCGACATCATCAAAGCGGTTACTTCGTGATACGGTAAAACAGTCGCGCCGTTCTTCTTCGCCGTCGCCAGAAACGACAGGCAGAACCGATAGGGATCGAAGACCCCATCGGGCACGTGAACGGCCGCGAGAATTTTCGGATTCAAATAGGGTTCAATTTCCAGCGCGCGCTTCACGGGAATATCGCGCGCCGGGATGTGGCTCTCTTCGCAGCCGGCCAGAAACGTTTCCTTGAAAGCCAGATCGGATTCATCGACGGCCACGAATAAGCCATCGTTGAGTTCCAGGCCGTCCAGCATGATCTTGCGCAAGATCATATTTTCTTCGATGCACTCCACCGCGCCTTCATGATCCGTCACCGCGTAACGGCCGCCGCTGTGCAGCAAACAGTGATTGCGCCCGGTCGTGCCGGAGGCGATCTCGCCGCGCTCGATCACGGTCACGTCGCAGCCGCGCAACATCAAATCGTGCGCGGTGGCCGTGCCCGTCGAGCCGGCGCCAATCACAATCACGTGGAATTTCTTAGCCATAACACAGACTCCGGTTGAGATTCAAGTTCTCAACACGCCTGACAGCTTCACTCACTACGTGCAAGCAACCGCCGGCTCCAGCCGGGTTGAAGCCTCGCTGAAGCCGGCGGACAAACCCAATCGATGTCCGAAGTCTCAACAACTTCGGACATCACGTTCAACTATTCAACCCAATCGAAGGTCTTGGTGACGGCTTTCTTCCAGCCGGCATAGATCTTCGCGCGATGATCCGCATCCATCTTGGGCTTCCACTCGTGATCCTTGCCCCAGTTCTCGCGCAGGTCCTCGACGGCCTTCCAGAAGCCGACCGCCAGGCCGGCCGCATAGGCCGCGCCGAGCGCCGTCGTTTCGGCGACCACCGGGCGGATGACCGGCACGCCCAGCACGTCAGCCTGGAACTGCATCAGCGTGTCGTTGAAGACCATGCCGCCGTCAACCTTGAGCGCGGTCAGGTCTACGCCGGAGTCCTTGTTCATGGCATCCAGCACTTCGCGGGTCTGGAAGGCAGTGGCTTCCAGCGCCGCGCGGGCGATATGGCCCTTGGTGACGTAGCGGGTCATGCCCACGATGGCGCCGCGCGCATCACTCTTCCAGTAGGGGGCGAACAGGCCGGAGAAGGCGGGCACGAAGTAGATGCCGCCGTTGTCTTCAACGGTATTCGCCAGCGCTTCAATATCGGCCGACTTCTGGATCAGGCCCAGGTTGTCGCGCAGCCACTGCACCAGCGCGCCGGTGATGGCGATCGAGCCTTCGAGCGCGTAGACAGCCGGCTCGCTGCCGATCTTGTAGCCCAGCGTGGTCAGTAGACCATTCTTCGACTGCACGGGCTTGGTGCCGGTGTTCAACAGCATGAAGCAGCCGGTGCCGTAGGTGTTCTTGGCTTCGCCTGCGCTGAAGCAGGTCTGGCCGAACAGCGCGGCTTGCTGGTCGCCCAGGTCGCCGGCGACGGGGATGCCGGCCAACGTGCCCGTGGCCTGGCCGTAAACTTCCGACGAGGCTTTGATGGCGGGGAGCATGGCGCGCGGAATGCCCATCGCTTTGAGCATGTCCGGGTCCCAATCGAGGGTCTCGAGGTTCATCAGCATGGTGCGGCTGGCGTTGGACACATCGGTCACGTGCACGCCGCCCTTCGGGCCACCAGTCAGATTCCAAATGACCCAGGTGTCGATGTTGCCGAACAGCACTTCGCCCTTCTCAGCTTTGGCGCGAGCGCCGTCGACATTGTCGAGAATCCACTTCACCTTCGGGCCAGAGAAGTAGGTCGCCAGCGGCAGACC
>JAUQXD010000500.1 GCA_030834835.1 Thermoflexales bacterium
TGGTAGACGTAGTAATCGGCGTACAGATGACCGAACTGTGACCAGATGATGCCCACGCGCTCGCGATCGAGTTCCATCTCGCCGCCAAAGGCTTCGGCAAACAGATCGAACATCAGGCCATTCAGCGTGTCCGCCGTCAAACCCTCGCCGCGCTCGACACGTTGATGCATGTCCAGTTCAAAGCGTGCCAGCGTCGGCATCGTGAAGAAGTAGCGGTAGAAGTTAGACATGGCCTCTTCGATAACCGTCAACTGGAACGCGGCGTCCGGCTGCGTCTTCAGCAGATGCGCGCGCACCATCGCCTGATGGAAATTCGACGCGACCTCGGCCACAAACAGCGAATAGTTGCTGTTCACAAAGGGCTGTGTTTGCCACGTCAGATACGAATGCATCGAATGGCCCAGTTCGTGCGCCAGCGTGCTCAGGCTGATCAGGGTGTTATTGTAACTCGTCATGATGAACGGATGCGTGCCCAGCACGCCCGTTGAAAAGGCACCCTGCCCCTTGCCCAGATTGGGGTACACATCCACCCAGCGATCTACGCCACAGCCGCGCCGGATGACATCAACGTAATCTGGCCCCAGCGGCGCCAACCCCGCGCAGATTTCATCGACGGCTCGCTCATACGGCATCGGCGGTTGATCGTGGGATAGCGGCGCCCAGATGTCATAGTAGCGCAACGCCTCCACGCCCAGCGCCTTGCGCCGCACGCGCCAATACCGATGCCACGTGGGCAGATTCTTTTTGAAGACCTCAATCAAATTGTGAAAGACTTCAATCGGGACATTCTCTTCAAACAGCGACATCTCCAGCGTCGAAGTGTGCCGCCGCGCCCGCATCTTGAGAACATTCTGCTTGATCGAGGTGGCGAGATTACCGGCCAGCGCGTTCTGATGTGCCAGATAAGCATCCGCGTAATGCTCCCACGCGGTCCGGCGCAGTTCGCGATCGGTGTTCTGCAAATGCTGCAATATTGTGCCATGCGTCAATGGTTGTTCGACGCCATCGCCGCCGCGCGCCGGCGCAAACTTGAAATCGGCGTTCGTCAGCAGGTGCATCGTCGTGTTCACGCTGCCAAACGGCTCGGCCAGCAAGCCCAGCACTTCTTCGACCTCGGCCGATCGCACGTGCGCCTGCTTGCGAAACAGATTATCGAAGTAGTGCGCGTAGATCGATAACCGCGGTTCGGTCGTCAGCCAACCCGATAGCACCTCTCGCCCGATCGCGAGCGCCTCCGGATCGATAAACGCAAACGCGGCCTGGGCCTGCCCGAACAGACCGCCCGCCTGACTCGCCATCGACTGCGCTGCCTGATTGCCACTCTCCACCGCCGCCGACATATCCGCATACACCTGCAATTTCAGCACGCGCTGCACGATGCCATCCCGCGCTTCCAGCGCCTGCGCCAGCGTCGCGGCGTCTTCGGCCAGTCGGCCTTGATATCGAGCGGCTTCGCTCAATTGGTCACTGACCGCTTTGAATTCGCCCGCCCACGCGGCGGTGGATTCAAAGACGCTGGGCGCATTCCAGGTGTATTGAACGGGAATCTCGCTGTGCCGGGGTAATTGCGTGTCAGCCATGATCTCTCCGAAAAAAGACCTGTCAGGTCGGGCTGACCTGACAGGTCTGAGGTTGATTAGCCTTCGCTCGTCATGATGAACAACGGCGTCATCTCGAAGCTCTTGTAGTGTGGCCGATACCGATCGGTGTTGTAGAACCGATCGACGTTGACGACTTTCTTGGTGCTGGTGACAATATCGAGCGGGATATTGTCATAGCGACCGTTCTTCAGCACCACCAGCCGCCCGTGAATGCCGTTCAGCAGCAAGTCCAGCGCCAGATTGCCATACGCCATTGGCACGATCGAATCGATCGCATCCGGGTCGCCGCCGCGCACCAGGTAGCCTAATTTCTGATTGATGATGTTGACTTCCTTGCCATTGTTGTATTGCGCCGTGCGCTTTTGAATTTCATCCGACACCAGGTCGCCGATGCCGCCCAGCTTGGCGTGACCAAAAGCGTCGGTAGTGCTGCTCTTGAAGACCATCTCGCCGCCCTCAAACATCGCGCCTTCCGACACGAGCGCAATCGCGTACTTGCTGGGGTTGAGTTTGCGATCGTACATCAGCAGTTCGGCCAGCCGATCGATGTTGAATTTGTGCTCAGGAATCACGCAGCGATTAGCCGCGCCCGCCATCGTCGGCAGCATGGCCGTAAAGCCCGCGTAGCGCCCAAAGACTTCGGCCACCAGCAGGCGCTCGTGCGAACCCGCCGAGGTGCGCAGGCGGTTCGCCATCTCGATCGTGCGTGTGACGCACGTGCTGAAGCCGATGCAGTAGTCGGTGCCGGGGACATCGTTATCCATCGTCTTGGGGATAGCGATCACCTTGACGCCTTCCTTGTACATGCGCACACCGTAGCTCAGCGTGTCGTCGCCGCCAATCGGGATCAGGTAGTCGATACCCAGCCAATCGAGGTTTTTCAAG
>JAUQXD010000048.1 GCA_030834835.1 Thermoflexales bacterium
CGGTCTGGGCTGTGCCCAGCTGTGCGCGACTAAACTGGCCGTGATCGTGCGCGCCGCGCCGAGTTCGGCCACGCGGGCCGCCACCAGCGCCAACGATTCGCCGGTGTCGGCCATCTCATCGACGACGGCTACCATCTTGCCAGCCACGTTCGGCGACACGTCTACCTTCCAGATCGGCTGCGCGTGTATGACCTCGTCGTTCACGCGACGGGTGACGCGCACCGGATACAACTCGCGGCGCAAGGCGCAGGCCACAGCCGTGGCTGGAAACAAACCCGCTCGCGCGATGCCGATGATGACGTCGACGTTGAACGCAGCTAACCTTTCGGCGAGCGCCGCAGCCAGTTCCGCGAAGCGCGGCCAACTGATCTCCTCGACGCCGGTGCGGTGGGCGTAGTCGTAACTTTGCATCTCAGCTCAAGCTGTCCAGATAATCCTTCAACATCTGCAAGGCGGCTTCCGATGAATCCAGCTTGTTGCCGGCGCGGTCTTTCTGCCACACAAACTTTTCCGTGCGTTCGAAAGCGCGGGTGGACAGGCTGATGTACACCAGCCCCACCGGCTTGCCCGGCAGGCCGCCGCCCGGCCCGGCGATGCCTGTCACGCTGATGCCGATGTCAGTGCCAAAGGCCCGTCGCGCGCCGCGCGCCATCTCGATGGCGGTTTCCGGGCTGACCGCGCCGAAATCGTACAGCGTATCGTGGCGCACGTTCAGGAACTTTTCCTTGGCGTCATACGAATAGGCCACCACGCCGCCCATGAAATACTCGGAACTGCCGGGCACATCCGTGATGCGATGGCCGATCAGGCCGCCGGTGCAGCTTTCGGCCAAAGACAGCGTCAGTTTCTTTTCGGCCAGCAATTGACCAACAGCGAATTCTAAGGGTTCAGACATGTTGACCTCCAGACAAATTCACAATTCACAATGCATAATGCACAGGGTGGATGCGATGTTAATTTACACGCCGAATTATGAACTATGAATTGATCATTGAACACTGATCATTTGTATGGATTGTAACAGAATCTGGTCGGCTTTCGGTTGCCCGTCCAGCACAATGGGTACGCGCGGCAAATTGACCGCTTTGGGCAGATACACCCCCAACGCCAGTTGATACGTGCCCGGTACAAAGTCCGGCGGAATGGGAATGAAATGCACCTGCACAATGATGTCGCCGCGCTGCACGTACTCCGGCGCGATGGTGAAGCCGTCCCACTGCGCGTCGATATTGCCCTGCTCGTCCAACACATGCACGAAAATCGAAGTGGGTGTCAGTCCCAGATTCTGTGCTCGCCAGTAGGTGGTCAGGCGAATGTTCTTGCCGATCTCCACCGCCGAACGGCGCACGTCGTAGCCGATCAACTCCAATCGATCTGCAAAGGGCACCGGCAATTGCGCGGCCGAACCATCGGGCCAACTCACGCTCGCCTGGGTGAGTGTGATCAATCGCGTGTTGAGCGACGAGACAACGTGCGTGGCGATGAAATAGTCCGTCGCTACGGGCGATGATTCTACCAGCAGAAACAAGTCTTCGATTAAGCGGCCGTCCAGCGGCGCGGGCGCATCGCCCAGCGCGGGCGTGATCAACGTCAGATCGGTCTGCCCCTGCGGAAAAATGAAGCTCGATCGGGCGTCGAACCAGCGGGCGTTCGTGTAATCGATCGGCACGCTCAGCCGAAAGGCCGTCACCGCCCACGGATTCCAGTGCGTGACACTGCCGCTGCTGAAGACGAGCGCTGTATCGGATGGTTGCTGCGCAAAGTAGCGGGCCGTTTCGGCCACGCCGGCCTGATGTTCCGCGCGCACGATCGGATGTGTAGCCCACCGATTGAAATAGTCATTGATCGACACGACTGAATGAATGATCAAGATAACGCCGATGAACGCGACTGCCATCACTCGAGCCGGTGTCATTCCGAGGAGCCGCGTTGCGGCGACGAGGAATCTCTGGATCGGTCGGACATGACCGCCTGCCTGGCCTGAGATTCCTCGCCTCGCTCGGAATGACACTCCATCCGTCAATTTCGCCGCCAGCGCATCGATCCCAATCGCGGCGATGAGAAACGCCGGACTCTGCGCCAGAATGCCGTGGCTGTTGCTGGCTGCCGGCCACGTCAACATCGGCGGCAGCAGGCCTGCGCCAAGCCAGATCAGCATCATCGCATATGGCCGCTGTTTCCAGCGCCACGCGCACACAATCAACGCGCCATAGAAAATGACGCCCGTCACGAGATCGAAGACGGGCCGATCGGGCAGGTTGTACAGCCATTCGGGGTCGCCCTTCGCAATGAACATCGCCGCTGTGATCAATGTGGAATTGATCAGCGGTGTCACTTCGCCGCGCTGCAACGCGTCGAGCGGGCCTTCCACTTCGCCCAGGCGGCGTTCGGCGGCAGGCACTGTCGCGATGTGGATCGCCATCGGCAGCGCGATGATCAGCGCCAGCGACAGCGTGAGCAGGAGATTGCGCCCATGTTGTCGAAACGTCGCGCGGTGAAAGATGAAAAGATAAGCGCCAAACGCGACGAAGACCGCCGGCAGCAAACGGGTGGCCGAATACGTGTAGGCGCTCAGGCCGAATAGAACTCCGGCGATAATGGCACTAGACCTTCGAGGTTTTTCGAGACCTCGAAGGTCTTGATTGAGGCTGCGCCACAGGAACAGCATCGCCAGCGTGACGAAGGCGGGCAGGGCGATGATGCGCAGGCCGATGCGACCGTACATCAACGACCAGAATGAAGCGGCCGCCAACAGCGCCGCCAGCACGCCGACGTGCACATTGAACATGCGCCGCCCCAGCGCATACAGCGCCGCGATGGCGATCAAGCCCAGCGCCAGCGACAGCCAGCGCAGCGTGAATAACTGCTCGCCAAACAGGTCTTGCGCGGCCGCGAACAGGTAATGATACAGCGCCTCTTCGGCCAGATCGTCGATGTAGATGGGCCGCGCGCCATCACGGATCGCGTCGGTCTGGGTGACGACCAGCATCTCGTCAAAGCGCAGGCCGGGTGGCGCGTCGCGCCACGCGACCAGACGCAAAAAAGCCGCAGCCAGCAGCACTGCGACCATGATGACGAGTGTGCGCCCGTTCGACTTCGACATCGCGTGAACTCAGCTAACCACTTGCTGCACGATGTGCGCGCCATCGGGTACACAGGCGCCGCGCAGCACGATCGATTCGCGCAGGGTGACGCCGTGCCCGATCGCCGCGCCACTCTCGACGTACACGGCCGGCCCGATGGTGCAGTTTGCGCCGATGGACGTTTCCGGCTCGATCAAGATCGGATCGATCAGCCGGGTGGCCGGATCGATCGGGCCGTTGATGAACCGATCACCGGTGGCGGCTAAATAGTGTAGATTGATCTTCAGCAAATCAGCCGCGTTCGTCACCGTCAACCGATCGGCCGTGAGCACCCCCGCGACCACTTCGCCTGAATCGATCAACATTTGGATCGCGTCCTGCAATTCATATTCGCCGCGCGCCGACGGTTTGACCAGCGGCAGATAATCCAACAGGTGCGCAGCAAACACGTATAAGGGCAGACTGGAAATATCCGACGGCGATTCATGCGGCTGCGGCTTCTCGACGATGCGCGTGACGCGGTCGCCGCTCAGCGCCACCATGCCCGTCGAGACCGAACGCTCGATCGGGATGCGCATGAGGCTTAACACGCCGCGCGCGCCGTGATCGAAGCGCTGCATCATCGCCGCGATGTGATGTTCGGGGACGAGGTTATCGCACGCGGACAGCACGAAATCGCCGTGAATGTGCGGCGCGGCTTGCAGCAGCGCGTGCGCCATGCCGTGCCGCTCGGCCTGATACGCCCACGTCACGCGATCGGCATAGCGCGAATGACTCGTAAAGTGATCGATGATGGCTTCGTCGTCGGGGCTGACCACCAGCACAAATTCCTGTAAACCGTTGTGCGTCAGCGTGTCCATCACGCGCTCGATCATGGGTAGGCCCGCGATGGGCATCATGGCTTTGGAGCGCGTGAGCGTCAACGGCTGCAAGCGTTTGCCGCGCCCGGCCGCCAGAATAACGGCTTGTTTGACCGTCATTAGCGCGCCTCCCAGTAGCAGGCGGCGCCGTCGGGTTTTTGAAAGAACACGCGATAGGCGTCGGCCACATCGGGATGGCGCGTTGGATACTCGCGCGCGATGGTCTCGATAATCTCGCCGCGTTTGGCCGGGTCAGACAGGCCAATGCAGCAGCCGCCGAAACCGCCGCCTGCAAAGCGCGCGCCATACACGCCTGCGCAGACGTTGAGAATCTCATGCAGCGCGATCAGGTGCGGCGAACCGGCTTCGTAATTGTTGATCGAACTCTCGCCCGATTGCGTCATCAACTCGCCGAAGTATTTGATATCGCCGCTGCGCCACGCACTCAGGCCGTGCCGCGCGCGCTCGTTTTCCGAGAAGAAATGCGCAGCGCGTTTGCGCAAAGGTGAAGCCAATTCGTGCTGATGCTGTTGAAAGACTTCTTCCGGCACATGCCGCAGGCGCGGTGTGCCCTCGACGTGCAAGTCCGCGCGCAGCAGCAACTGGGCCGAGGCGGCGGCACATTCGGCCACGCGTTGATTGTAACCGGAGTTGACCAGCGCGCGCCCTGCGCCGGAGTACACGATGACCAGATCGAAATCGTCGTCACTCAACGGCGACCCGATGTGATCGAACTGCATCGATTGACAATCCAGCGCCGTCAGATGCTGCGGCTGACTGAGCAGGATCATCGACGGATCGAGGATGCCGTTATTCAGGCCGACGTAACCATTTTCAATCGCCCGATCGAACTCGACGTTCTCCAGCGGACTAACCGTAAGACCATTCACGTCTTCCAGCGCCAGCAGATACGCGATGCCCACCGCCGCCGAGGAGCTCAAGCCACCGATCGGCAGCGATCCGGCGACCAGGCCATCGAAGCCGCGCCGCAA
>JAUQXD010000501.1 GCA_030834835.1 Thermoflexales bacterium
GCGCGGCATGGGCGTAATCTCCCACCGCCGGGCCTAGCACAACCGATCGGGCTTCTGGTAGCTCATCAAGATTGAAGTCAGGGAGCCACGTTGCCTGTATGTTCATCGGCAGGAGCAAATAGTAAGGGCCGGGACGAGTCGGATGATCCACCGTTACCGCACCACGCTGAAGGGCAGTGGGGAGTGCCAGTGGAGTGTGCAGACCGTAGGCGCGACCCATGGTGGCGGCTAGCTGCAAGAACAGGCCCTGTTCATGCCTGGGGACTTGCTGCATGTTGAAGCCTTCGTCCTCGGTAGTCTCATCGCCGAAGAGATACCAGACACCGATGCCGTCCGAAGCGGGCGCGAGAGAGGCGGCCAGGGCTTGCAGCGCGCCCGGCCCGATCGACGTCACCACTGCGGCTTTCTCACCCGTGACCCAACGCAGCGCGGACGCGGCGTGCGAGGCTTCGATCTCGCTCCGCACCCCATAAACTCTGACGTGCCCGGCCGCTTGATAGACGCGCAAGACTTCGCCCACTTCCGTCGAACCGTGACCGAAGACGGTGAAGTAGGTCTTCACTTCCTGCCGCAGCAGACCGAGCACCAGCGCTTCGGAGAGAGTCACATCGAGCCGTAGAGGCAGGAGACTCTGCGCCAGAGCCGCCGCATGTTCCGCGCGTTGGTGCGTCAATTCTGAGTGAGATGATTTGTGGTCCACAGTCGCCTCGTCGCTTCAACAAAACATCTGCGGATAAATTGCGGTGAATGTTAGCGAGTGAACGTCATACGCTCGGAAAGCGCTTTTCCGATTTCGACCACGATCACGGCTAACTGTGGCAGCCGTTCAGGTGTGATGCGCGTCGAGGGGCCTGAAATCCCGATCGCCCCGATCGCTTTTCCGCGGAAGTCAAACACCGGCACGGCAATACAGCGCACGCCGGGATCGAATTCTTCGTCGTCCACCGCGTAGCCGATGCGGCGGATTTCTTCCAGATGTTCTTGCAAGGCTCGTTTGCTTTTGATCGTGCGCGGTGTAAAGCGTTCGAGCGTGGACGGTATTTCAACATCGCCAAAAGCGAGCAGCGCTTTGCCGAGGGCGGTGCAATGCAGCGGATTCATCGTCCCGACTTCGGCATTGACACGCAGCGTAGCAGGCGACGCGACCTGATCGATGTAGAGGGCTTTGCCCTGTGCGGGGACGGCCAGATGCGCGCATTCGCCGGTGCGTTCCATCAACTGCCGGAGATAGGGCTTCGCTGCTTCACGCAACGGCAGGCGGGCCAATACGCTGCGGCTGAGACCGACCACTTGCGGCCCGAGGTGATAACGGCGCGTGACCTCGTCCTTTTCGGCGTAACCGTACCGCGCCAGGGTGGACACCAGCCGCGAAGCGCTGCCCTTGTCCACCTTCAGAGTTTCAGCCAACTCGGTGATGCTGACACCATCTGAAGCCTGCCCGAGCAGGTCAAGGATTTTCAAGCCGCGCGCGAGGGATTGAATCTCAGTCATCGTTGAGCATTATACAATATGATTGCATTATACACAACAAACAAAACTTCGGCGAACGCGGCTTTAACGACGTCAAGGGACTGTGTTAAGGCTCTGCTTCAGCGAACAGCCCGGCAGACGCGGGGCGATGGTTGAGGGTGACAGCAATCAGGTGTTTACCACGGGGCAAAGTGCGTATGAGCAAACTTCTCTATAGAGACCACGGCACATCTGGTGTGTCGCGGAAATTTGATGGCTTTGCCCTCTGTGTCACAATCCGTGAGACAATCATCCTGGATCAATTAGTGTAGGGCGGAGAAAGAAACTAACCAGCATGTCTCACACCCAAATGGATAAGCATCAAGGCAATGGTCAAGCTGACCTGAATAGACCCGACCCGGAAGTCGTGGTGAAAGCGCACCGGCGGCGGTTCAGCGCTGAGTATAAGCACCGCATCTTGCAGGAAGCCGACGCGTGTACCTTGACAATGTTAGATTAGAAGCGGGCTGCAATTCGCCGGATGGGCAGATTTGTGTTAATAGTGAACGAATGACCATAGCGTTCCTGCCACTGACCTGTTCGATCCTGACCGTTGGGGTCTGCCCGATGAAGCCGTGGAGCAGCTGGGCGATGACCTGTCTCGATTCTGGGAGTGCTATCGCCCGTGCTTTCGGACCCGTACTCGCGATACCAGTGAGCAAGCGTATGTGTTCATGCGCGGACAGTTGACGATGGACGACCACCGGAACTATGCCAACATCGACCGGCGGCTGACGGGCGGCGATGGCCAAGGCTTGCAACAGTTCATGACCGATTCGCCTTGGCCGGGCGCGCGAGTGTGTGACCAAATTCAAGCGGATATTCGTGCCGAGCCGACGTTGCAGCACGGGGGCCTGCTGATCTTGGACGAATGTGCCGACGAAAAAGCCGGGACGCAGAGCGCAGGCGCGGGCCGTCAGCATAATGGCCGCTTGGGGAAAGTGGATCTGTGTCAGGTGGCGACCTGCTTGGTGTATGCCCACCCGCCGCACGCCGTCTGGGCCATCGTGGACAGTGAACTGTTCATTCCCGAAGCGTGGTTCGACAAAGCGCACGCCCGCTTGCGTCAAGAAGTCGACGTGCCGGCGGACCGCGTGTTTGCGACGAAGCCGGCCCTGGGCTTGAAAATGATTCAACGCGCCCAAGCACACGGGTTGCCGTTTGAGCGCGTCGCCTGTGACGACCTGTATGGTCGCAATCGGGCCTTTCGTGCGACCTTGGATCAGAGCGGTCTTCGCTACGCGGCGGAAGTTCCGGCCAATACCCAGGTCTACCTGAAGCGGCCCGTGGTCGGTGTGCCACGCCAGCGGCGCGGGCCGGGCCGCAAGTGTTCGCAGGTCAAAGTGCGGAGTCGCCATCGGCCGCACACCGTCGGGGCGCTGACCCGCCGCCAAGCGACGGTCTGGCATCGCACGCGCGTCCACACGACGGAACGCAGCTGGTTGGAAGCCGATTTTGCGCTGGCCCGGGTCTGGACGCTGACGCGGACCAACCAGGTGCGGGAAGAAGCGCTGATACTCCGGCGTGACTTGGATGGCCGCTTGACGTTTGTCTTGTTGAACGACCCGGCGGATACCCCCCGCGAGGTCCTGATGCAAGCCAGTTGTCAACGCTATTTTACCGAACGCGCCTTTCAAGATGCCAAATCGGAACTCGGCTGGGATGATTTTCAAGCCCGCAAGTATCGCGCCTGGGAACACGAGATCGCCCTGACCGCCGCGACGTTGTGGTTCATTGCTGGCATCAAACTGAAGTGGACTCAGACCCATGCCCGCGATCCCGAATTGATGCGGCAACTGGCGGTCGAGGTGCTGCCGACGCTCTCGGCGGCCAACGTCCGCGAGTTGATGCAAGCCGTGTTGCCCGTCCCACAGTTGACGCGGCAACAGGCCCGACAACTCGTCGCGTCGCATCTGGTAAAACGCGTGCGCTCGACCGCGAGCCGATTGCGAACTCAGTATGACCATCAAGATTCATCCTAATCTAACATTGTCAAGGTACGCACTCTGGCGAAATTGGCGCGTTGTTACGCCGGGAAGGCTTGTATTCGTCGCACTTGAATACGTGGCGACACCAGCGCGCTCGCGGCGAACTGCAGGGCTTGACTCCCGCGAAGCGAGGGCGTAAGGTTGATCCGCAAGCCATCGAAAATGCGCGGCTGGTGCGCGAGACCGAGCGTCTGACGCACCGGCCCACCCCGGCCCAACGGGCCGGGGACATGGGCAAGCGCAATTGGCGCGGGCCGAGTTGATCATCGATGTCCAAAAAAAGTCTCAGAACTGCTCGGCCTGCCCGAGATCCCGCTCGCCGCGATCAAATAATGGCGACCACCGAACAACTCGCATCGACCCTGGGCTTGGCAACGGCCTGCGCTATCTTGCAGGTGCCGCGCAGCAGCGTCTATCGAGCCCGCCAGCCGAAACTCACGCCGCGCGTGATGCCTGAGCCCGTTCGCGCGTTAAGTCTGGCCGAGCGCGACGCGGTTCATCACACGCTCAACACGGAACGCTTTGCGGACCAAGCGCCCCGCGAAGTCTACGCCACGTTGCTCGATGAAGGCACCTATCTCTGCTCGCCCAGTACAATGTATCGGGTCTTAGCTGAGCACACCGAGTTGCGGGAACGCCGCGATCAACTGCGCCATCCGGCCTATGCCAAGCCCGAATTGCTGGCCACTCGCCCGAATCAAGTCTGGAGCTGGGACATTACCAAATTGCTCGGCCCCACGAAGTGGACGTACTACTATCTCTACGTCATGCTGGACATCTTCAGCCGCTCCGTCGTTGGCTGGTTGATCGCCGACCGCGAGTCGGGCGTTTTGGCCGAACAGCTCATCGCCGAAACGTGTGCGAAGCAACACATCGAACGAGATCAACTCACGATTCATGCCGACAACGGCGGCCCGATGATCGCCAAATCAGTCGCGTTGTTGATGACGGATCTGGGCGTGCTGCCGAGCCATTCGCGCCCGCATGTCTCGAACGATAATCCGTTTTCCGAAGCGCAGTTCAAAACCCTGAAGTATCAGCCGGATTATCCGGAGCGCTTTGGCAGCTTGCGCGAGGCGCGCACCTGGGCGCAGTCCTTCTTCCGCTGGTACAACGATGAGCACCATCACAGTGGCATTGGATTCATGACGCCCGCGGCAGTTCACTCGGGCACCGCTGCACGCCTCTACGCTGATCGCCAGCATACGTTGTCTGCCGCCTATGCGGCTCATCCGGAACGCTTTGTGAAAGGTCGCCCGGTCCCGCCGCCGCTGCCCAGGGCCGTCTGGATCAATCCGCCGAAACCCACGACTGACCCCGCCGCCGTCGTCGGGGCTGTGGACCCTGTGGGCAACTCGCAGCGCAGCGAAGAGGTGTCCACAAGTCCACAGCCTGCCGTCCAGAAAGGAGCCCAAATCGCCTACCCAGACAGTTCCATTCGACTCTAAATTCTCGACCCAGTTGTCTCACACGCTTGACACGTTCCGGAAGCGGCCATCAGCATCAGTGTTGGTGTTAAATCTCTTTCTTGCTGCATCAACCTGTCCGGTGTATTCCAAATAGGTCTGCAAAGACTCAGTGTAGTTGTCGGGGTAGATGAAGTCGTTGCCCGTGTTGTAAGGTGGGTCAATGTAGATCATCTTGACCTTGCCCAGATACGCTTTTTGCAACAACTTCAGCACTTCCAGATTGTCGCCCTCGATGATGAGGTTCTCCGTCGTATCGAAGTTGACGCTCTCGGCGGGTGCGGGGCGCAGCGTGCCCAGACTCGGCGCTTGAAGCGTCTTGAAGCACTCGGCCTTGCCGGGCCAGTTCATGCCGTAGCGCTCCTTGCTCACATCCACAGCCTCGCCCAGCGCCAACTTCAGCCGCTCGAAGTCCAGCTGGCCGCCCTCGGTGCGGACTTCGGGGAACAGGCGCAACAATTCCTGCCGCCGGTCTTCGGCAATGTCGGGTGAGCGCAGGTCGAGGGGTTCGGGTTGGTCGGTCATGGGTGGGTCCTTGTTTCAGGTTGAATGTTCGGCGGCTGATCTCAGCGTGCGGCGCGTATTGTGCCGATCATGTCTCGCAAGAGTGGTAGATTCTTCTTCATACCCAGCTTGTCGAACACGTCCAGCGCCTCTTGCGCCACTTGTTCGGCCCGGTCGAAATTTCCCAGCGCCAACTCCAGTTCGGCAATGTTGCGTTTGGTTTCGGCCAAATCCTGCAGGCTGGCAATTCTTTCGCTGATTTCAAGGCTCTTCTGGTAGTATTCTCTGGCGAGTGAATAATCGCCTTGCCTGAAACACACCAGGCCCAACGAACGATTGACCCAGGCTACCGGCCAATGATCCTGCGCGTCAGGGCCTAATGACGCAAAAATCTCCAGCGCTTT
>JAUQXD010000502.1 GCA_030834835.1 Thermoflexales bacterium
CCAAAGATCGTGCTGGCGCTGGACCCGGACACGGCGGGCGTCAACGCGATGCTGCGCGGATTGGACGTGGCGCGTGAGACGCTCGATCGCGAATCGATCGCGGTCTTCAATCCGCGCGGTTTGATCGGGCACGCGGGCAAACTCAATATCGATCTGCGCATTCTGACCCTGCCCGACGATCTCGACCCCGATGAGTTGATGCAGCGCAATCCTGACGACTGGCGCACGCTAGTAGACGCCGCGCCGCCGGTGGCCGAATTTGTCATCGGGGCGTTTACGGCCAATCGAGACTTGAATGATCCGCGTGAACGAGCATCCATCGCCAAACAGGTGTTGCCCATCATCCGCGATGTGGCTTCGCCCGTCGAGCAGGATGCGTACGTGCAGCAATTGGCGCGCAAGTTAAAGGTGGAGCCGCGTGCTCTGTTTGAGCAGATGCGTCTACCGGCCGGTACGCCAACTCGATCACGATCGCGGCCCGCCCCGACGCCCGCCGAGCTCAAACGCGACGCGAATGATCTGGAATCGTATTGCCTGTCGCTAATCGTGCGCCAGCCACATCTGCTGCCCATGATCGATGAGGCGCTCGATCGGGCCGAGCAACCGCCGCTCAGCGCCGACGATTTTGAGCAGCTGCCCAATCGCGAAGTCTTCCGCGCGCTGCGCACCATTGCGATCGAGCACACGCCGACGATCGATCTGGTGCGCGCGACACTGGAACCAGCCTTGTACGATCAACTCGATCGGCTGTTGAGCGAATCAACCTCGCGCCCGGCGCTGGAGCGCGGCGAGAGCATCGAGCAGGATGCGCAGCAGACGGGACTGCGCCTGCGCGAACGCCGCTTGCGGCGCGAAGGCCGCGAATTGCTGATGGTGCTACAGGACGCGCAGGCCGCGCCCGGCGACAGCGACATCGACGTGCTGCAACAGTCCAGCCAGAATAACGCAGTGGCGTTATTGCGTTTGCAACAAATCCTAAGTCCGCGTACAATAACTCGCCAGAGTACCGCTGAGCCGTGGAACCGAAGTTAAGCATCTTACAGTCCCTGGACCTGAACGGTAATCATGACCCATTCTTCTGATATGTCGCCCTTACGCGACGACGAACTGAATAGCGACGACCTGAACGGCGATGAACTCGATCTCGACGAGACCGAGGCCGGGCTGGACGATCTGCCGACTGCCCCGGACGACGACGACACGCTGCTGGCCGATGAGCCGGATATTGCGGAGTTGGAGGAGATCGAGACCGAGGACGATGACGATGATGCGCCGCTGGCGGTCGAATCTGATCTCGGCGACGATCCGGTGCGCATGTACCTCAAAGAGATCGGCCAGGTGCGGCTGCTGGAGTCGCAGCAGGAAGTGTGGCTGGCGATCAAGATGGGCGCGCCTGAACGGCTGGAGCAGGTGCGCGAGCGGCTGCATGAGGCCAACAAGAAAGCGCCTCATCCCGATGAGTTGATGCTGGGCGTTTACGACGATTTCGTGGAAGCCTGGCAAAGCCTGGATAAAGCCGCCCACAAGGCGCACATGAAGAAGATCGATCTGGCGGCCCTGATCGAGGAAGCGCGCTATCTACGGACAGCCGCCGTGCCCCCCGGGCCATCGGTGTTACAGCCGCACTCCACCAACACCCGGCACGAACGCACCCAGGCTTGGCATGACGCCCTGGGACATTTGTACAACGCTTACGTGTTAATCTATCTGCTGCCGGTGCTATCGCAAGATTGGCTGTTGGCCCACGTGGTTAAGAAGAACGGGGCGCTGCCACAGGCTCGCACTTTTGCCAGATCGCTGCCCGATACGCGCCACATCAATCAGTCGCTCAGCGAAGTCATCGCCGACCGGACCGGCCAGGCAGTGCTCGCCAAACAGGCCCTGGTGCGGGCCAATCTCCGCCTGGTGGTGAGTGTGGCCAAGCGCTACATCGGGCGCGGCATCTCCTTCCTCGATCTGATTCAAGAGGGCAACATCGGCCTGCTGCGCGCGGTCGAAAAATTCGACTTCACTAAAGGCTTCAAGTTCAGCACCTACGCCACGTGGTGGATTCGACAGGCCATCAGCCGCGCCATTGCCGATCAGGCCCGCACGATTCGCATCCCCGTCCACATGGTGGAAACCATCAACCGGCTGCTGCGCATCCAGCGCAAGTTGATGCAGGAACTGGGCCGCGAGCCGTCGTCGGAAGAAGTGGCCGTCGAGCTGGGCATGCTGGAACCCGAAGAGACCTCTGCCATCCAGGCCGCCTGGGCGGCCAATCAACCGCTCGATACCAGCCTGGAGCGCAAATTGCGGCGCGTGGCCGGCAAAGTGCGACGCATCATTCGCATCAGCCAGGAACCGATGTCGCTGGAGACGCCGGTCGGGCAGGAAGAATCTTCGCTGCTCGGCGACTTCATCGAAGACGAATCGGTCGTGGGGCCGGTGGATGCCGCGTCCAATCAACTGCTCAAAGAGCAAGTCGTCTCGATTCTCAATTCACTGTCGGAACGCGAGCGCGAAGTGCTGGAGATGCGCTTTGGCCTGAAGGACGGGCAAAGCCACACGCTGGAAGAAGTGGGCCAGTTCTTCGGCGTCACGCGCGAACGCATCCGCCAGATCGAGGCCAAGGCGCTGCGCAAGTTGCGCCATCCGTATCGCAGCCGCAAGCTGCGCGATTATCTGGCTGAATAG